>NZ_VPDC01000025.1:0-39911 GCF_013417875.1 Acinetobacter sp. YH12219 | reverse complement strand
TTCTGAATGGCAGATTCGTAATATCCATCAACTCATTCTAAAAAATATCGATGATGACAATGCAGGACGTTATCGCCAACAAAACGTGTTGATTTCAGGTGCTACGACTAACCCACCCGACTATACATTGTTGAATGATAAAATGGCTCAGCTTGTCGATTGGTACAATACTGAGGCACATAAGCTACATCCTATTGAACGTGCAGCTAAAGTACATGCAGACTTTGTAGGCATTCATCCATTTATTGATGGGAATGGTCGTACATCACGCTTATTGATGAATCTCGAATTACTTAAAGCTGGATATCTGCCTTGTGTGATTACAGTAGAAAATCGTTTGGCTTACTATGAAGCTTTAGATCAATGGTTGGCTTATGGAAAGACTGAAGCTTTTATTCAGTTGGTTTCTGAGGCTGTATTGGAAGGGTTTAAGCCGTATCAGGTTGTTTTAGGTATTTAGAGCTATCTAACTTACATTTTAATTTATTTGGATGGGATAGTGCACTCAGCGCGCACCATCTTTACAATTTAAATAATTGTTTATAATAAACATTTATAACCAACCAATGTCATTGTACCGCGAAAAATACCGCTAAAATTCAGCATCCTAAAAATATTGATGATGGCAATGTAGGAGGTTATCGTCAGCAAAACATTTTAATTTCAGGTGCTACGGTAATCCCCCTAAAAATAATAGGATCTAAAAGTAGAATTTTCTCTTAAGATACAAGCTGGAGATTCTTCATGAAAACATCTTAATATCCTGACAGTCATATCATGTCCATCTTGAAGCAAGCTGAATCTAGTACCCCCTTGTTACCATTTTTTGCCGAGAACATAGCATGTGTAAGGCGAGTTTTTAGAAATGGCGTGCTAAATATAGTGGTATGTATGCCTCATTAATTACACGACTGAAAGAACCTATTCGGCCTGAGTAAGTATGATCATTAGATTACATGCCTGACCAGCTGAGTGATGGACGAAGTAAACGCTTGTTGAACATGATTGATGATTATCGGCATATAGGATTGGTGATTTAAATAGGGCTATCAATGCCTGTACTACGAGTCATTCGTACACTGAATTAGTTGCTTGAATGGCGAGATAAACCACTTGCAATTCACTATGACATTGGATCTGAATTTATTAGTGTTTGATTGGTTAACTGGGCAAAGTTGCATGACAAACGTATCGTACTTCAGCCTGGGAGGCCATAACAAAATGTGTATATCACAGGTTAAGATCGCAAGATCCCTTACAGTTTGGTATGCAAATATTTGTTCGATACATTTAAATAAGTACAAGACCATACAACAAATTGATTGTTATTCTATAAACATGAAAAATCATACAAAGCCAATGGTAACAAACGACCGTTAATGGCCACTTAACGTTTACTTTTACTTTTACTTTTACTTTTACTTTTACTTTTACTTTTACTTCGATTATTTATTGGAGAATTATCTAGAAGATGAAACAGCATTTTATGCTAATTCATCCTCCTCAATTCAAAACAAAATACCATTTTTAAATGTTTAGTTTAAAGCTTATATTCATCAATCACCTTTTGGGCTTCTTTAAAACCGTTTTGAGCAGACTGCTTTATCAACTGAACCCCTTTAGATTCATTTTTTGGAATACCTTCACCAAAATAATACATGATACCTATTATATATTGTGCTTGAGCATGACCAAGTTCAGCAGCTTTTGAAAACCATTTAAATGCTTCTTGATCATCTTGACGCTCCCCGGCATCTTCGCTGAAATAATCTGATCCCAAGGCAAAATAGGTCCGTGAAATATAGTCTTTTGCTCTTTCATGACCTTGAACAGAAGCTTTTTCAAAAAACTCTAAAGCTTTTATATAATCTTGAGGTACACCGATTCCTCTAAAGTACATGATGCCAAGATCAAATTGTGCTTTTGCATCACCATTTTTTGCATGATTTGCAGCAGATATAAAAAATGCATCACCATCGATAACTTTTCCTGCTGTATTTGCCACTGTCAGTTGCTTATATGGCATATCCCATGAACTTTTAAGTTTATCTAGTTTTTTTTGAGCACCTTCATGACCTTGTGCTGCACTTTTTTCATACCATTCTTTAGCTAAAGTTAAATTTAATTCTGTACCTTGACCGTCATAATACATTTCACCAAGTAAGAATTGAGCTACTCTGTTTCCATCTGTTGCAGCTAATGAGAACCATTTTAATGCTTCAGGTAAATCTTGTTGCATTCCCTGACCAGTATAATAACAAGTACCCACATTTGCTTGTGCCCCAGTATCACCTAATAAAGCTCCGCGCAGAAACCATTCACAGGCTTTTTGTTTGTTAACAGGCGTTCCTTCACCTTTGTAATACATGATTCCTAAATTAAATGGCGCAAACTTATGGTTGTGATATGCAGCACTCGTCCATGCTTCCAATGCTTTAACATCATCTTTTTGGATATATTGATTATTAAACGAGACATTTCCCTTATAGTAAGCATTACCGAGATTAAAATAATACTCACCATTAATTTTATCAACACGCGGCTTGACAACTTTTTCAACCCCTTTATGTAATGGTGAAAACATTTTTTCAATTCCAAGGGTAGCCATTTCACCAGCCTTATCAATACCACCTACAACTCTGGAATGAATTTCTTCGCTTTTTGTATTAGCTGTCACATAAGAAGGGAAAGTTAATACGAGTGATGAGAAAAGTAATTTTGCCTTTAAATATTTCATATAAATAAACCAATAATTTGAAGATTCTTTATGATCTAAAATAAAAAATGCAGTCTCTGTTTTTGAATCAGAAACTGCATTTTTCAAAGTTATAACTCACACTTAGTATTCAAAACTCGCTGTTCGCTTAAATTGCTGTATTTCTCGCTCTGCTAGATTATATTCTCGCTGAACTTGTCCCAGTTTATTACTAGCTTCGTTATATCTTTCGCGATAATACTTGCGCGACTCTTCTTTAAGATCAGAGCTATACATATTAGATTTTGCTGTAGCAATTGTATCTTCAATCGATTTTAAATTTTTATTCGCGTGATAAAACTTATTTGCCACATTGTAATAGGGTCTTAAATTATTTTGCATTTCCATTGGACAACTTTGATATGTTCCTCTACCTTGCAACGCATAATCAAAAATCGTTTGTGGATTACAATAATTTTTTAGACCTTTCTTATAACCAGTAGTATAGGCTTCTGTATCTAAAATCGCGTTGTGCTTCATACATGCTTGAGCACGCTTTTGCATGAATGAACCATTACCATTATAACCATCATTCTGCCCAATCAACGACCAGTTTGCTGAAAGACATTCATTTTTAGACATAATAGCACAGCCATTTAACATGACAACACTTGCCAACCACACCATTTGTAACTTCATTTCACCCTCAAATGTTTTGTTTTTTATTCAAAGACCTTCAACTCCCCATAACCCATTGAAGGTCTATTTTGATTTAAGTTAATGTAATCACACGTGTGTTGTTTGCAACTTTCACGCCATTCACAAGAACTTCTGTATCTAAGACATATCTTCCTTTTGATACACTCATAGGGAATTTCCAGCTAAATGAGTTTTCAAATGCCCCTGAGCCAAAATCTTGCTTATTGGTCATTTGTACATCCTTAACTAATTCACGAATCACTTTACCATTTGCATCTTTAAGCACCAGCTTTTCTTGTACACGCTGTAATGGCTCTGCGACCCCTTCAACTACAGTTAAATCGGATTTCACTGTAATACTTTGATTTGCTTGAATAGTCTGATTAGGAAGAACAACTGTTGAGTATTGTTGTATCCGTGTTTGTTGTGGCAATTGTCCTTTATTGGCTTGTTTATATGCCATTTCAACTTCAGCAGCGGACTTTTTTTGAATAGTGTGTGCATTAATCATTACGCACCCTGCTGCAAAAACTGCACCACCAATGGCAGCACCTGTTGCAGCATAAGTACTATCACCCACAGATGCCCCGATTGCCGCACCAAGTAATGCACCTACTGCTGTAGACATTCCAGTATTACATCCACCATTGGCTGACGTTGCCAATCCACCAGTACTTGCACAACCTGAAACGGCTAAGGCTGAACTCAGCATAGCAATAGACATAGATTTTTTCATTTTATTACCCCTCTTCACATTTCAAATGATTATTGAATTACCATATCGTCAAAGGCCGCTGACTCACCTGCTTCAGCCTGACGTAAAATACGTTTTGCTTGACCATTACTCGGGGAAGCAGACAATACTTCTCGAGCCAAAGATTTAGCCAAACCGTAGTTATTCGCATTTAATGCACGCTCTGCACGACTGAGCTGAGAATCAAAACGTGCTTCATTTTGACGCCGTGCCGCTTCTTCAGCTTTTTGACGCTCTTTTTCTAAAGCTTGTTGACGTTCTCTTTGTGCTTGTTCAACTTGTCGTTGAGCCTGTTCTGCTTGACGTTGTAGTTCTACTCGTTCACGTTCTGCTTGTGCTAAACGCTGTGCTTGCTCAACCTGATGATTGGTATTTTGTTGAGGTATGTTTTGAATAGCATCTTGTACAGCCTCACTTTCTAATGGAACTTCCTCTACTTCTTGTTCTTGCTGAAGATTATATTCTTCAATCATCGATTCAATTTGTGGCAGTAACTCTACGCCCCCCACAAGTTCTGAATCAAGCTCTAATGCAGCAAGCAATGTCTGATGTGCTTGCTCCAAGTTCCCAGCTTGTAAATATTCTTTCGCTAAAGTGAGCTTTTCTTTTGCAGAAGTTGCTTGTGCTTCAGCCGATACAACCAATTGAACAAAACTTGCATTGGTTTTACATTCTGCCTGGTTGAGTTTGATGATACTCAACGCACGCATTGGCATCTTTTCGCTCAATAAACTACTAACTTCTGCATTTACATTTTCACATGAATCTACCAAAGGCTCTTCATCTACAGAAATCGCTTGATCTGTATCCTTATTACCACTAAACATAATGACAATACCAATAAAAAATACGGCAAAAGAAATCGCGATATATTTAAAAATAGAGTTTTTGGGCTGTGGTGAATCTAAAGGTGTTTGCTGATTCATGCTTTTTGATGGTAAAGGACTTTCAACACTTGCCACAGATGACGTCTGTTCAAAATACTCATCTGGTTCATTGTCTTGAATTAATAAATCTTTTTGAGACTTTAGTTTATATTGTTCTGAGCTTAAAAATTCATTTGGGATTCTTGCTAAATGTTTTAAACGGACAAAAACACCTTCTTCCTTTTTAAAAGCATATCGATCATAAGTCCGCATTAACTCAAGAGATGCACCTACGACAATGATCCCGACTAATTCTTTACCCTTTTTCGTAATATGTTTGACCACAACCGATGTATCAGCAGCCTCATTATTTTGAGCTTCACTTAGTGTTTCACTAACCGTCGATTCTGGTAAGTCACTGACTATTTCTTGTGGAATAGTCGATGTTTCTTCTGGCTCTACAGGCAGAGTTTGAGCTTGAACGCTTTGTGCAACACTACAAAAAGGACAAAACTTTACTTTGAGCTGTAGCTCCTGCTTACATCCAATACAAGCTGTATATTCTTGCTGCTTAACCATTTCATTTAACCTATTACTTCTTTTTGTGTTGAGCATGAGCAGTATTGCCCTCCTTCGAGAACAATACTACGATGGGCATTATTGTAAAATTGGCGGCATGCCTGGAATTGGTGGTGGCACAGGCATTGCAAGCTCAGGGCATTGGGCAATTGCGATCCAATTAGCTAAACCTTCACGCCATACCATCGTTGCAGTGTTAATTTGTTGCTGCTGCAACATTTCAACCACTTTAGAATGTGAGTATGGTCCAAAGTTTTGCCCATTAATCGCTATATGATATTGATACTGAGGTTGCTGCAGAATGGGTGGTGGCATCGCGC
This sequence comes from Acinetobacter sp. YH12219, assembly GCF_013417875.1. NCBI lineage: Bacteria > Pseudomonadati > Pseudomonadota > Gammaproteobacteria > Moraxellales > Moraxellaceae > Acinetobacter > Acinetobacter sp. YH12219. Next base: position 33,998 of record NZ_VPDC01000025.1, on the reverse strand, counting down.
CTGGAGGTGGCGGTGGAGTCATGCCAGGCATTGCAAAAGTCTCTATTGGCGAAACTACTTCTGCCACACTTTTTTTCACAAGAAGTTGTTCATGTGTTTGTAAGATACTTGGTGACATATTCATCACCCATTTCAGACGTCGACCTTTATTTGGCTCACGAATTTCATCCTGATATGCATCCTCGTCCGAATCTTTGAGCACTTCAGCCCATTTTTCCATTTCTTCGCGATATTCAGTTAACTCGTATGCACGATCAATAAGGTCCTGAGGAATTTCCTTACGTTGAGCAAGTTCAAGTAGCTCTCGCTTCAATTCTTTTGCAATTGCACATGCAAAACCGACATGTTCAACTTGTGCACCCGTTTCATTTTGAACAAGACGTGGGGTATAGACTTCACGCTCATAATGATCAACCAATGCAATTAACATGGTTAAATTCGCATCACTGAGTGACTTAAATTTGTGTTGAACTTGATCATAAATATTATCGCGATAGGTCTGAGGCAAACCATTTAAACGGAAGCCACGCTCATTTCCTAAACGACGTACATCACCACGTGCAACCGCAAATTCATATTGACCACTTGGTATCAAGCCTGGAACATCACAACGTTTTAAGACGCCCAACATCACTGCTTTCAAGTAACACTTAAAGTCATCCGCTAAATTATTTAATTCATCAGGTGTAGGCGCATATGGATGTTTAAAGCGTGTTGAATCGATATGTGTATGTAATGGTGTTCTTTCACTCTCTTTACGATAGCTCGTACGCCACGTCTCAATACCACGTAAAATGGTCAGTGGAATACCTGAAAGCTCTACATAACACACTGCACGACCAGGTTCACCTGTTTCCACAATCGACAATGCTTGTGCATTTAAGCCTAGACCGCTCGGAATAGCTCCCGTCAATTCATGTTTATATTTTTTACTGAATTGATCTGCACCATTTACACCAATAAAACATTTGAAACGGTCTGGTGGTGGTGTGAAATCACCTCCCATTTTAGCGTCGACCCAAGGCATGGCACGCTGTAGCCACTCGGTAAAGACATTTTGACGCTCCACTACACTCATATTTTCAAGTGCTTTGTAAAGTGGATCTTCCTCTTGATCATTCTGTTCAAAAGCAACCAAACGGCGTTCTGCCATACGAATGATTTTGATCAATAATGGTGTTTGCTGATCTGGATCAACAAGAACTTTAAAGAGCTCTTTTGAACCGCCGAAGTCTTTAAATGCTTCTGCTGCCCATTCACAGAGTAAACGAGGATCAATATTCCGTTCTTTTACATCTTCAGTTTCGATAATTTGCAAAGTGGCGTGCTTGGTACGAATTTGTTGATGAATTACTTCACGATCATGATCAAGACGGTTCATCATATCGATAACTGACTCTTGACCATTTTGTAGATCACCCATCACCCCATTCCAAATAGTGCGACCGCTTTCATCTACCCCTAAACTGTTACCTAACCAGCTTGAGATATCTTGCATCAGCTCAATCGCTTCTAAAGCAGCTTTGGCACGTAGATGGAAGGAAAGTACATTAGCAATATCTTTACGTAAATTATCTAATACTGAACGCGCTTGTTCTTCTTTATTGCCACCACTAAAGATACTCAGTAGACCTCTACCTTTGGTCTCTTCCAAATCTTTTAGTTGCTTTTCATACTCATAGGTCAACAAAGCGTCTTTAATTGCAGTATAACGATTTGCTGAATTTTTCAGTTGTAATGCAATCCCAGAGTTCGCATTTTCAATACGATCTTTAATTTGCTCAACTAAAGAAATCACATATTCAAAACCGCCTTGCTCATGATTATCTAAATACAGATATAAACGACTTTCGATATCTTTCTTGAGACTTTCAAAGAGTGCTTTACGACGGCGCATGACACGATCTTCAGCAGTATCTGCCATCGCATCTGGATTACGAATCACATCACGCATTAAACCTTGCATCGCTTTCCGGACTTCATTTGCCCACTGATCACGATCAATATTACTGATTTCACTAATGCGTTGACTGACACGCTGACGGGTTTCTTCAGCAATATCCACTTCCACGCCGTTCTGTCCTGAACGAAGTAAAGTATCTACAACTTCTAAATCCATGAATTCTGTATTGAGTTCACGAATTTCTGGATTTTTCAGTGTTGTAGCAGAAAATTCAGGAAGATTGTTGAATGGCACTAGACTAAGATTCATGTTCTCAGCCATGAATGTATCACGCTTTTTTTCACTCGCACGGTTTGCAGCAGGATTGGCACTTGCGACACCGAAGAATGCTTTCAGCATATCGGAAGCCAAACTATAGGCATACTCATCATAGCGCGCTCGACCAAGCGTATCTAAAGTTGCTTGCCCAAATGCTGAATAAGCACATGAATAGTTTAGTTTCATGTCACCGAAACGACCTGTCGGTACAGGTGGCGCAAACATATGAATTTTATGCTGCCGTTGGTTGACTGCAACTGAACGTTTACGATTGGCGAAGTCAGCAGAACGGTAGTCCTCAAATAATGTGTCCGCAATCATCGAATACACATCATTCATATTGTCTGTATGTTGACGAGCTAAGTTACCGGAATCAATCAGATGCACTTCATCATAAGGCTTAGAGGCAAGCTGAGGACGATCATAATCATCCCATTTTTCCACATACTTCGAATGACCCACCATCGCAGATTCAACTTCCATCAATGCCGCATAAGCATTGGCTTCAGTACGTGCCTTGTTTGCACTTGAATAGCCTGTAGGCAAAAATAGCATCAATTCAACATCAGCTGCTTCAACTTCATTACTTGCCACCCACTTAGATAACCAGCCCATATCCAAGAATGAACCTGAGCCTGTACCACCAGCAACAGAACCTAATACCACGATACGGAATTTACTGGTATCGAGTTGAAGATTGAGCTTACGCAGTATGTCATCACGAGACAGGCCTGCTTTTAAAGTATTTAACTTTGATCGAATTTTATCACGTGTTTTTGGATATTTATCAAAGAAATATAGACGTGAAACAGAACGAATCTGACCTGCACCTTTGGCAGGATCAATCCCTAATTCACGAATTTTTTTAGGAGTTAACGGCAACCAATTTTGAATATGCGGATAACGACTTAATGATGCATCATCACGGCTATATTTTTCGATATCAAAAGATTCAACAATCTTTTCATCATCGGTAAATTTCACCAAGTTGTATTGCAAATCTTCAGTTTGTGCACGACCACTATCAATAATTGCACCTTGATCTAAGTCAAAGTGCATGAATTGCGCGATGGGGAATTGTGATAAGTTTTCTAAGCGAACATTATCACTGCCCCAACTTGCATTGAGAATACGACGACGCACACGCATCATCACTTCCATACCTGTACCACCCACACCAATGTAAAGGGTTGGTCGGAGTTTTACCGTCTGCTCTGCAGATTTGGTAGCCGTGTTTGTATTGACACTTTGTGCGTCTGTCATATTGATCTCTCTAATTCTTTTTAATGTTATTAATTAAGCACGGCTTGTTGTAAAGGTCAGTACACCACTCACCAAAGCAACCACACCCAATGGACCTAAGATCAGTAAAGATAAAAATTTAACTGGATTCACTGCAGCCAACACTGCCCCAATAGCCACAGCTGCAAGGAAGATAAATAACCACCATCCCGCCATACTTGCTTTGCTCGGAGAAATACGTTTTTTCACCAAACTATTGCTGAAACCACGTTTTGCAAAAAAGAAGGCAATTAAAAGTACTGCGATAATTGCACCTGCAATCATCAAATCACGTGAACCTGTTTCTTCTTGTATTGTCGGTACACTGACTTCTTGTACAGTCTGCGCAACACCACTTGCTTCATTTTGTGTTTGCTCATCTGCTGTTGGTAATACAAAACCGTTATTTGCATTTGACTCTGACATATATCCCCCTGGATGTTTTTTTAGATTAATCTTTGATATTTAACGAAGTGTTACACTAAATTCTTTATCGATTACATGTACGGATGCATCCGAAATACCACGTTTCACAATGGCAATTTCTTTACCTGCTTCTCCATACACGCTCATTTTTGAAAATGGTTTTAATTGGATTGTCTGTTTCTTTAACCCATTCACCCAAACATCATATTTTTTACGTTTAGAACCAAGTGCCAAAGCCAAAAGACTCAGCACAATAGCCAATAAGAGTCCAGTGATCATGACCACGACAGGCCATAATGGATATTGCAAGCGGAATTGAACAGGAATAGTTGCCGTAGAAGATTGAATGCTTTGTGGTGCAACAAAAACATCAGACAAAGGATCCCCAGGAAATAAAGACTGAAGATTCTGTTTAAACTCTTCCGATAAACTTAATTTTTGCTCATACAGCGTCACGTCAATATTTGCAGGAATCGTAACTGCCTTACCCATTGCCTTAAACACTTCCCAAGACCATGGGGACACAATTAAATGCGAAGGAATTGGCACCTGAAACTCGAGCTTGGTATTATCCTTAGTCATCAAACGGATATCCGTTTCAGAAATCTGAATCGGTGCTTGCATTCCATTTGCTAATCTTAATTTTGCTTCAACACGAGTTGCTGCAATATTGTAAGGATAAAATTTGTTTTTCAGATCTGCTGTGAGTTTTAACTCAGGAATGACATCTTTAGGCTCTAAATTAAAGACCAAAGTTTTCTGATCTGCTGCCAAAGAGGCCTGAATCGTTGATGAGTTTTTTACACCTGTCGGAATGAGCTGAACAGGTTCTTTATCTAAAGGCTTTAATAATGCAGGCTGTTGGGTAAACACTTTTTCCATCTGACCTGATTTTACCAAATGGTTTAACTCAGCTTCTGCCTGCTCACCATAAGCCAATACATAAACCATTAGTCCTGATGCATTAAAATGTGTCCCTTGTACAGGCATTCTTAATGGATAAGCCATTACTTTATTTATAGCTGGATCTAAGTGAACTAACTCATAAAACTCTTTATTGCGTTCAGCCGTTGCCTCATCATTATTAGGACTATTTTTATTGTTAGTAAAAATCCAGATAATGCCTGACTTTTTCTCAAATGGACCTGTAATCGTGGCAACGACAGCTTCTTTAAAATCTGTGTCTGCATAGGCTTTATCAGATTTTTTGGCAATCCCCTGTTGGCTGAGTTGCTGACTGACATTTTGTTTACCTGCCCCTTGATAAATCAATACAGGTGATTGGGCAGTTGTGTTACTTTGGTTAAACATGGAAACCGCAACCGTATCATTGGGCTGCGTTACCGTTTGAACCACTGCATTAACCAGCGGTTTTAATTGAGAGTTTTGATCCTGGTAAAATGGCTCCATCCAACCAGAGTTTTGGACTAAAAATGCATGCTGACCCGCACAAGTGAGCGTTGAAGCTAAACTCACAGCAACCATTAAACCAATGTGTTTCATGCAACCAACTCCCAACCTAAGATGTCATTTAAGCTCGGGTTATAGAAATACAAAACATTCTGATGAATAAAAAATTTTGAATGTAATGGCTTTTCTACTTGAACACGATGAAAATCAATTAGCCCATCATGTGTATCTATAAATAATTTAATGTCTTGCTTTGTGTCATCTGCAAGTTTTTGTTCAATACCGATATTGGTATCTGTATCGAAGCTGAATCCTAAAATTAACTCTTTTTTCTCATCTTCAATCATTGGAACTGTAAAACGATGAGTTGATTCGACTACACTTGCTTCTTTCCAAATATCTTGTTTGATTTCCAATTTACCATCTAGGCCGAACTTTGATATACCTGTGGTAAAACGGAATGATGGCGTTTTTTCGAGTTGGTCTTCAGAATCTAATTCGATATAACATAAAGGACCTTTTTCATTACTTTGAGTTTTACCAAATTGATAAAAACTCCCTTTTTGATCATCATACGGTGCACCAAAACGGAAATCAGGCGTGTAGCTTGGTAGCCACATTTTATAGACGATATTGAGTGCTTCATCATCAGAGATTTTATATTTTAAAATCAATTGCCCTGACGTACCGACCCAAATAATACGTCTAGTGTCATAAACAACTTTTTCAAAATAAATTTCAGAGGTTTGTTCATTCAACAAAATCTCTATCTGATTCGTGACATCAAAAATTTTAACCTGATCATCAATTAAAATTGGTATTAAAATCTTTTTATTCCAATAAACCGGTGTACCTAAACATGGACTATTAAGTGGGGTGATATACTCAGCACGATAGGTCAATGACAAACCTTCAATGGTGACTCGTGCTAAACCTGCTTTGGTTGGAATATATAAGCACTGAATACCAGCATCATTTACAACGCCTAAAAGTTGCAAATATTCTTCCAATTTTTCTGGACAACGCTCTAAACGACGTTCAACTGCTTTTAATTCCAACCATTCCTGATTGTCTTGACTCCAAATCAAGAGATTGCCATTAACTTTATTGTATGCCACGAGTTGAGGAATATCTGTACTGGCTTTGATCGACACAAATTCAAAAATACCTCTTGGTGGCATTTTTATTTTCTGTTCTGTATCAGCATCAATCTGTGGCTCATTCTTTAATTTTTTAAGTTGATGACTTAACTGTAAGCCATGGCTATCCATGTATTGACGATTATCATCATAATGTCGTCCCTGTCCATAAGGCGGAAGCCAATATGCTTCTGAATCAACCTGCTTTTTTTCTAAAGGGGTACCTGTTTCGGGATCGTATAAAAACTCAGGTGGATACACTTTTCCAGCCAAAGTTGGCAAGTTCAGCATCTGCTGAACAAAGTGAGGATTCACATGATTTTCAACATTTGAATTTGGCGTACTTTTTAAAATATAACCCACTGTCTCATCTCGCATCCAAGTACCAGATGCTAAGTTCCACACTGTCTTATCGTGATCATGAACCAAGACACACCCCATATTTTGAATTTCTTTTGCAACATTCTAGACATTTTTTTTCACTTTCAAACCATTTATTTGATTTTTTTTTAATAAAATTAAATACTTAAGTTAAACTTAACAATAATTAAATATTTTTTAACAATTTTTAAACAAATGAGATTTACTCCTTATCCAATTGTCGCATTTGCAATTTAGTCTAAATGATCTTAATTTTAGTGTGAAAGTGGTGGTGGCAGTTTAACTCGCCTAAAATTACTAACAACAACAAATATTTATTCAGTCATATTGCTAATGTATTACCTATTTTTTACCCAAAGATCATGAATGAAGCCCAGAGTTAATGCTCTAGGCTTTAGTCTTGTAACGCCTGCATACAAAAGAAACGCAACCGAAAAGGTTTTATGACTTATATATTTTACTTTTCTAAAAATTTAGACTGCTTCCTCTACCCTCGAAGCAAAAGCGAATTCCACCGACATATACTAGATCCAAGTAACAGGTGAAAACCACTAAAACACTACTTGATAAAAACATGCTTAACCAATTAGATAAAACCTGTAAACCTCAATCAACCACCTTAAAACTCTGTGGATCATCTACATTAAACGGTATGACACGTAGTTTTGCACTAGCGGTGAGCCTAAACTCAAAGTCATCTAATGGCTGCGTAAACTTGTCCTTCCGATATGGATAGACAAGTACAACATTACTGTCATGTTTGAGGTAATAGTAGCTATAGGCAAACATTTGCTGAATATCACTATCTTTCAAACCATAACGTCCAGCTCGATCACCTTGATCTATCAGCTTCCACTTAGTATCCATTACAATCGGCTTGTCATCTGGACACTGAATGAAAATATCCGGCTTAAGCTTAAAAATACTGCGTTGTTGATGCTGACAAATATGCTCCGTCGCATGCTGTGTCTTCACAGTATAGTCAGGTAAGTTACGGCGTAGATGATAAGCAACATAGTGCTCAAATAGCTTTTCCATCGGAAAGAGTAAGCTCATGCCACGCCACTCTCCTTGAGTAGATACAGGCATGTATTCACCTAAGATTAACTCCGTCCAAGGTTTGATCTCAGCATACAAAGCAAGTAAGCGCCCTGACTGCCATTGCCTAAAGTCCTGCTTAATTTTGTGGCTTCGAGGGATCTCATTAGTCATGAGTCGCAGCTCTTGCGCCAATTTCCAATTACTTGTGTCTTTAGTCTTTTTACACACCACTTCTAAGGCTGTACGTATCAACCTATTTTCAGGTCGATTCACCTCATAAATATCATGCTCAATTGGAAAGATATGTTTCTTTGTAGGTGGCTGACGCATATATTTCACATGCTGTAATTGCCCACGTAAAAACTTTTGTTCCTCTTGCACACGGTTATAATCAAAACGTAGACCACGTTGTACTAAACGCTCAAATGACGCAAGAAACTCTGTCATGATCCATTCATGCAAAGGTTGTTTAAAGCGGTTTAAATTGGCGTCTCCTGCTTCTCTATATGGTAAATGTAGTGAAACACTCAGCATTTTTTGAAGAAGTTCTCGCTCGTCTTGTATTACTTTTTTATCATTTACCCCATTAAGCTCTACATGCTTCGGTAATATCTCTATACGTGTGCCACACGGTGTTTCAATTACACCCACATATTGATCCAGCTTTAGCTTTCTACGTCCTGTAAGTTCAAATACTTTCGCGCCGTGTTTAGAAAAGGATGCAGCAAGTTCACACAGATGCTCAAATGCTTTTTCAGGAATATAAGCATGGTCTAAGCTAGATTTAGGACAATCTGCATAAGCAACACTGATAAAGGCATATTCTCGGACGGTAAAATCAGGCATAAATATCCCCTGATTAGTGCTTGATGATTTTGCTAAAGCTAGCGATTGAATCAAATGCAATATCGTTCAGTTCCCATATCTTTTGTTCTTCAAAGAATCCATCTGAATCACTATCTACATTTGGAAATAATGCAGTGCGCTCAATAGGTTGAGGCTTTAACATACCATTGGCATTTAACACCATATTGATTTTTGCCCAATCATCAAAAAAGTATTCTTGCAGTTGTGGAATAAGTTTTTGTTTAAAAATTACAGCTAAATGCTCACGAGTACGATCTTTATTTAAGCTCATGAAATTGGCATGACCAATACAATGGTCACGGTCTAACAGCACTTCAATACGTTGATTGATGACTTTTAACAGCTCAGCAATGTTCAGACCTTCCACCTCAATATCACTCAACAACTCTGGCTTCGGTGGCATTTCAATAAAGGTGAAGCGACGACGCAAAGCTATGTCTAAACCTGTTAAAGAACGATCCGATGAATTCATTGTTCCAATGATGTAGACATTACTTGGGACAGAGAATTCTTCTTTCGAGTATGGCAATGTCACTGATAACTCTTCTTCAGCACCTTGGCGTTTTGAATCCTCAATTAACGTGATTAACTCCCCAAAGATACGTGAAATATTGCCACGGTTGATTTCATCAATAATGAGAACATAGGGAGGTTTTAATGGATTTTGTTTCCGCATTATTTTTTTTATGTCTTCTTGTAAAAATTCAACAAGTTTTGGTTCATATACTGGGTGGGTTTTTCTCTCTTCTTGTTCTAACTTCAATTCTTTTTTTAAACTCGCAATTGAAATAGAATTGCTATAACCAGATGTTGTTCTGTAGACAATATTTTTATCACCAGATCCTTGATGTAGACTAAACTTCTTACCAGTTTTAGTTTGGAGCACAACCAATTCATCATTTTTTAATTTACTTAATAAATTATCTACTACAATATTTATTAATTCTTCATAGTTAGATGTAGTTGAATCAAACTCCCCCTCAGACGCAAGTGAACAAATACTCTTAAATACGCCCGAAGCTATAGGATACGTAATCTCAGATTTACCCAATTCATCTTTTTGGCTCTCAGCCCTTATCCCTTCAACAAAATCCTCATAGCTAAAGCTTTGATGGAAAGTGACAAACTTAATCTGACCTTGCTCTTTATACTGATCAAACCGTGTTTTTAAAGCCGTGCGATCTTCTTCCTCTAAAACTTCGAGGGGCTTATTTTCAATAATTGATAAGGCATGGTTAATACTGTGAAAGGTTTTACCTGTACCTGCGGCACCAAATAAAATACGATTTAAAGGGTGTACTGTTTGATCTGTATGTTCTATGGTTTTTTCCATCATCGTATTATCTATATAGTCATTCGGCAAATAGCCAATAAAAGGTTCTCTTTCCTTATCAATTGCAACAAAGTCACCTTTTTTTAATTCATTCAATACTTCATGCGTTAAATGAATACGTTCTTGTGCAGAGAAAAAATCATCCTGATTTGATGTTAAAAATAATCCTTCGGGCTTAAAATCTAAGAAGCCTAGAATACGATTAGTGCTATGTACCCCGTTATAACTTTTGTTTTCACCGAATCGAATTTGATGCTTACTATCACTTTGTGTAATCCACCAATCAAGCGGAATATCATGCATAAAACGAATAAGTTCTAAAAAGAGTGATTTATGCGCCTCATTTTGTATTATTTCTAAATAGCCATCGACTGTTTTAAAGTGATCTAATATTTGCTCATCAGATAATTTATCTTCTACTCGTCCTGATTTTTTCTTATAAATTTCTTCTAATTCAGTATAATTTTGTGGCACTTTATCAAAAATCCATTCTTTAACAAATGGACGGGCAATACGCATAATCGTATGCCAATATGTATAAAGATAAATGAGGTGTTCTTGAGCCAGTGGCTCCCATTTTACTTTTAATGTACGTCCATCCCCCACATTTTCAGTCACTTCGCCAATGACTTTTACCTTCATGCAACTGACATCACAGCCAAAATTATTAAAGGGCAAATTATTCTTTTGGACATAAACAGTTTTAATAGCAACCTTATCACCAACTTGTACTTTTTTAACAGTATCTAAAAATTTATCGGTATATCCATTTTGCCAAATACCTTGTTCAATAAAATTGGATGTTTGATCATCACCATCCCAATCTGCCCCTAACATCCAATAGTTCATAAAATACGGAATCTCCCTCACTTTAAATTTTTTTCTTTACTGCTTTAAATGTAATTTCATTGGGTTGAGTTTTTCGACAAACTCAACCATGCTTACGTTATTTGATCCAAATATGTCGACACAACTCAGTGATATCATCTTAATGTTGATCTGCCACATGAGGTAAACCATATTTCTAACCACTTTTATCCTTAGAGCTATTTAATTTAAAAATCCCATATATGATTTTTATCTTTAATAGCTTCATTTGTAGATTCTAGTGTTGCTAAAGTTTTAAATGGAGAGGTAGCTGCTAATTGATTTATACTATCTAAACCCATTGCTAATTGTTGCATATTATTATTTGATATTGCATGGTCTATTACTTGGAAAAGTTTTGAAAAGTTTTCTTTTCTTTCATCGAAGGACTTATCCAAATATTTCATGATAATTTCTTTTTGGGCTTGAATTTGAGCAATATCTTTATCTCTCTTGGCTTCAATATCTTTTCTTACTGTTTTCTGTTGTTCAGTAAATTTTGCTACATCACCCGCTACCTCGATAAAACGTTTTAATACTTGTGCAGCCTCAGCAGGGTTTCCTGCAGCTATACTTTTGACAGTTCCAACCAAGTCTTTTCTGACCTGATCATCAAAATCATTTTCTGCTTTTACTACCACTTTTTCTCTATTATTTTGAACTTGGTCTTTACTATTATTAGAGTTTATATCTTTATTTTTCTTCTTAAAATTCATAAAATCATCAGCTTTATTTATTGCTGCATCTTGAAAACTTTTAACCCCTTCATCGACAACTTTTTCCACTGATATTTTTATTTTACCTTTATTTTGATCGATAAATTCAGATACCTGCTCTTTAATCTTTTGCTTTGCTGCTTCATAAAAACTTTGAGATTTAGACATGTGCTAACTCCGTATTTAATATCGAATAAGTATTTTCTATAATTGTTGTACTTTCAGCAGAAGTATTCCCATTTTCATCTAACAATGGAGTTTGAGCTAATTCACTCATAGATTTAATTAAGATTGCCACTTTTTGGAATGTAGAAGTGTAATATTCATCGTTTGTATTATAATCAATACTTAATGGATCTAGTAAATCTAACTGCCTAATAATAGTATCCTCTAATTGATATGTGACCTCTTGTAATTCATTTGATCTTTTTGCAATACCATCAAGTAAAACCCATAATTTTTGTATGTTCTCAACTTCAGTCTCTATTTTAGCTTGATACTCTTTACTTTCAGTTAATTTTTTAGAGTAATGCGTCGAAGCAAGTAAACCCGCAGCAAGTAAACCTACGCCTGCTGTTGCACCCGCTGTAATTCCCGTCAGAACTGTAGCTCCAGCAGCCATTCCACCTCCGCCAGCAGCAATACTCCCACCTCCTAGCCAAGCTAAAGTTGCATTTGTCGCAGCAACCCCGCTTAAACTACTAATTGCAGTTCCTGTAGAAGCCGTGGCTAAAGCTCCAACAGCTGATGTGACTAGAGCTGGAGTTCCCATTGCCGCGGCCGCTCCTAAAGTGCCAACTGCAGCTGAATTGGCAAGTGCCTTAGATGCTGCCATATCAATTTTTTCCATTTTTTCAATGACACTTGTCGTCAGTCCTATACCTTCTAAGATCTTATATTCCTTTATCTTATTTTCTTGTTGCATATCTTTAAGTAAACCTAGAAATCTACCCGTAGTATTATGTAGAGCATCAAGTCTATATCTTCCAAATCGATTAATATGAGTATTCAGAAGCTCCCTTTTTTCTTCTGTTAAATCGAAAGCCCTTTGGTAATACTTTTCACAAATATTTTGTATGTTACTAGCACTTGATCTATCTTGAATACCCTGTATTCCCGTCGCTACTTTCCCTATTTTTTTGATACCGGATAAAATACCTGCTTCGTTTTTAGCTGAATCTTTTGTTTCTTCTATAGATTTACTATATGCATACTCTCTTTTTGCAATCTGAAATTTTTCTCTAATCTCACTAGATTCAACATTATTTTCTAATTGCAGTTTTGTCCTAAAAATTTGACTATCAACATGTTCAACTTTATTTAACAATTGCCCATTTTTAAACATACATTCTAAGATTAATTTACCTTTTTTATCGAAAACCACATATTTTCCATCATATTTTCCAAATTTATAGCTTCCTTTTATGTATTTTTGGCCAGTACTATAAAAAATTTCAAAAACACCTTCGAGGCTATCGTTTTTCCAATTTCTAGATTTATTTAATTTACCATTTCGAAAAAAAAATAAATCTTTTCCCACACATCCCAAACCATCCTTGTAATAATATTTACGCTTTAACTGTCCAGAATCCCAATATTCCTCTATCTTTTTTCCAGAAGGTTTCTTAAAAAGAAATAAGCTAATAACTATTACTAGCAAAACCCCAATCATTATTAAAATTTCATTTAACATCCTTCCCCCCTACTTTATATTACATAAACCAACTACTATGAAGTACGAACTAAAACGTCGCCGTTCATGTTATTTTTTCTATAACGATTTTAAGCATAAGCCCAATCTTAATAATGAGATATGAATAACTAATTTTCAGATATCTTACCGACTATTTACCAACACATCATAAATAATATGAGAGAACTACTTCATCTTAGCAGGGTCGCCCATAAACGTGATCACTTGCCTTTAACTACCAACTCACCATACATCAATGATCACATATTGCCTTAGCAAAACTTGAACCAACTGTATCGGGAATAATAGGTGTCATTTTCACATACGAATCTGTATAGCTATCAATAACTCTATTCCCTTTGTATTTAACTTCGGTTTTAAATCCTAAGAGATCTGCACTACAATTTACATGGTACAAATTTTTAGTATAATCACCCAGTCCCAGCCCATCTTTTGAAATATCATTAATAACGATTTTTTTTACCCAAAATTGAGTAACATTACTCGATATAGTTGAATAACCAGTTGGTATTTTTCGGATACTTTGCCGATCCAGCTCATATCTAAATTCATCCGTTTCACCTAAATATTCCCATTCAGATGCTTGAACAGATGAAATACCGCATACTATTATTGCCAAAAATAACTTATTCATAACCAACCTCTAATTCATTATTCTCTTCTGCCCCAGTATCACCACCATTTGCTACCGATTCAGGCTCTAGCTGTTCAGGTGCATTATTGGTAATTTTATTAAAATTCTGACTCATCTCAACACCTAAACGAGAATCATAAGAATTATTATGAGAATATGAGGCTGAGTTTTCTGTAGATATACCACTATTAGTGTCAGATTTATGTCTTCTTGCTTGTACCTTTTTATTTAGCAGGCTTATCAATTGAATTTCAATTGTTTTTTGATGATCAGATGCCAAATGACTTGTATTCGTAGGTATATAATAATACTTTTGATTTCGAGCTAAAACCCTATCATCTCTCAAATACTCATCGCGATTGAAACCCATCTGATTAGCAACAGCATTATCCATGAGTCTTGCAGCATTATCTAGATAAAGACAATAGAGGTTATCAATTTCTGTATTTACATAACAATCACGAACACTTCTAGCCACTCCCGAAATTCCCGAATCTGACAGTATCTCTAAAAATTCATCTACAGCATCATTCATGTAGCTATAATTATCTGTAATCGTAGTATTAGCTAAATAAGGATCAGTTATTTCATCATTAGATGTATCAGTGTAAAGATAATGTGTTGAGGTATCATCCGCAGATTCTTCATAAGGAGCTGTTTCATAATCAGCACTAGGCTCTTCAGTTTTTTTAGTTACTATAGAGCCAACAAATAATATTGTTGCTAATACCCCAATACCTAAAATTGAAAAAATCCAAACACCCTTTGAACTTTCCTTTTCTGGTTTAGGCGTTACATCTAATGGTGAGCTTTCGTTACTATATTCAGATAAAGGTTGTGATTGAGGGTTTTGAGCTATTTTTTCTTTAAATTTATCAAAAGCGACAAAAAAGCTTCCAAATACTAAAAATGCCACCCCTAAAGTTAGAGGTACGATTACTGAGCCTAAAATAAATACACCCACTACACCCAAAAAGCTATGAGGTTCGATAATAGAATAAGCAACATAATAAGGCAGCAATAACAATGACACGTAAATCACTATATATGCCGCTAGATATAAAAACCCCAAGAAATATGCCATAACGCCCCTACATCATTTCAGATTTAATAAGTTTATAAAAATGACCTTGTATTAAAATTTAACTTTGAACTTACTACTGACGGTCCCTATTCACCAACACATCATAAATAATATGCGCAAACTGCTTCATCTTGGCAGGATCGCTCATCAACTGTGTCATTTGCTCCATATGCGCTGCATTACTATCTAACACTGCATCATCAAGCGCCGTGTCAAACTCACCGAGCATCGCTTGCTCACGTGGGTTGTTATGAATCTGCGTCATCATACGGGTGTTTTCAGCCATCTTATCGGCAACCGTATAGGCATAATTAATCATATCCTGATCCGTTAAGTTATCCGTCACAAATAACTCATTCACACGGCGCAAAATTTGCGACAAGAAATCCTCTTTCTTCTCCTTCGCCTTTGCTGTCCCCACATCATTCGCAGGTTCTAACTTATGCTCAGTGCTATCCGCTTGAAGCTGAATATCCTGCTGACGAAGCTTAGATAAGCGGTAATGCGTCATTTCCACATTACTTAAGTCAATCACATCCTCATCAGCAATTTGTTCACGTAGCATTGGACGTAGGGCACGTGCGTATAGGCTCAACTTCTCAAGGTCTTTATCGTCATAGTCCACAATCTGCGACATAAACTCATAAAAACGGCTAAAGCTACCCAAGTCCTTTTTAAAGATTTCTAAGCCATCACGTGCTTTCTTTGCATCCGCAAATTCATTTTCTGCATTGGCAATGAGTACAGGTTCATTGGTGCGCTTGGTGATCTCTAAGCGGTTCTTGGTGACATCATAATCATTCACCGCTTGTTTATAGCTTTGATCCCAGCGTTGTAAAGCAGGCTTACAGATATTTGCCACTGCGGCAGGTGATTTGTTTTTGGCATAGAAAGCATCGGCAAATTGTTCTACTTCGGTCCACAGGAAAATCCCTGCTGATTTAAGCTTTTCAAACAAGTCATACACTTGATCAGGATTAGATACATCTGCCAATTCTGCGGTTTGGTAGTACGGTTGGAAGGCATCTAAAATGTCTTGTGGTTCATTAAAGAAGTCCAACACAAATGTGCCTGTTTGCGCTTTGGTTGGATAAGTACGGTTTAAGCGAGACAGTGTTTGTACGCACTCCACCCCACCCAATTTCTTATCCACGTACATGGCACAGAGTTTCGGTTGGTCAAAGCCTGTTTGGAACTTATTCGCCACAATCATCACCTGAAAGTCATCGCTATCGAATGCTTTACGCATCTCCCGACCTTTCAAATTTGGGTTCATATTACTTTCAGTAAACTTCTGACCCAATAGATGGCTACTGTCTGAATCATTCTCATTGAATTCCACTTCACCCGAAAAAGCTACCATCGCTTGAATGTTTGGGTATTTCTGTTCCGTGATGTATTTATCAAAGGCTTGTTTATAGCGCACGGCTTCTTTACGTGAGCTTGTGACCACCATGGCTTTGGCTTGGTTATTGAGTAAGCCCATCACATTCTTTTTAAAATGTTCAATGATGACTGCGACTTTTTGCGAGATGTTGTAATCATGCAAACGTACCCATTGATTGAGCTTAATCTTGGCTTTTTTGGCATCTACCGTATCGTCTTTTTCTTCAATCTTCTGCTTAAGCTGATAGATGACTTTATAGTTGGTGTAGTTTTTCAGTACATCCAAAATAAAGCCTTCTTCAATCGCTTGGCGCATGGAATAGACATGATACGCCTGAGGTAAATTGGTTTTTGATGGTGGCATCGTTGGATCAGGCAGACGACCAAAAAGCTGTAAGGTTTTATCTTTTGGCGTTGCAGTAAAGGCATAGAAACTTAAATTATCACTGCCTTTACGTGATGCCATCACCGCATCAAGCATATCTTCTGTCGATAAGCTGTCATCATCAAGACGTTCTTCCACCATCAAGGTTTCTTTAAGCTGACGCGCCGTGGAACCACTTTGTGATGAATGCGCTTCATCAGCAATCACGGCGTATTTGCGTTCTTTCAGACTGGTGCTGTTCTCAATCGCACGCAGTACAAATGGGAACGTTTGAATGGTGACAATAATAATCGGCTGTGCCATTTCTAAGGCTTTAGCGAGTTTCTCCGATTTTGAACCATCACCTTCTTTATTATTAATACGACCCACCACGCCATCGGCATGTTCAAATTGATGAATAGTGTCTTGTAGCTGTGCATCTAAGATGGTGCGGTCTGTCACCACAATCACCGAATCAAACTGCTTTTTATTGTTAGCATCGTATAGGCTAGAAAGCTGATGCGCCGTCCATGCAATGGAGTTGGATTTACCCGAACCTGCACTGTGCTGAATCAGGTATTTTTGTCCTGTGCCTTCCTTTAAGGAATCCTCAACCAATTGGGTCACGACTTTCCATTGGTGATAACGTGGGAAAATCAGGCTTTCTTTTTTGTATTTTTTACCTTCCCAATCTTCTTTTTCTTCAATTTGTAGATGAATAAAATTGCCGATGATATTCAGCAAGCGATCAGGCGTTAAAACTTCATTCCATAAATAGCCTGTGGCGTATTCATGGATATTTTCAGGAATGTCATTGCCTGCACCTTGCTCTTTGGTTCCTTTGTTAAAGGGTAAGAAATAGGTACTATCCCCATTAAGATGCGTTGCCATATACACTTCATACTGACTCACAGCAAAATGCACCAATGCACCCCGTTTAAACATTAAAAGCGGTTCAGGCTTATTGGTTTCAGGGTCTTTCGGTAAGCGAGTTTTCCGGTACTGTGCCATTGCATTTTGCACCGCTTGTTTAAACTCTGACTTTAACTCCATGGTTGCCACAGGAAAGCCATTAATAAACAGCACAAGGTCGATACGCCATTTTTTGGCTTGTTTGCCTGTTGCCTCAAGTTCGGCTTTATTGGCGTATGGGCTATAAACCAGTTCAGGCACTACACGGCAAATGTTTTGCTTATAGCGTTCATTCAGTTCAGGGTTTAAGCCATGTTCAGGTTTAAACTGACAAAATGAAAAACGGCAACCACGAGTACGAATACCATGACGCAACACGCCCAATGTGCCATAACTACGGGATTGGGCATCGGTGGCGTTAATGTCAGCTTTTTTTAGTTGTGCTTCTACGGTGTCTAAAAAATGGCGTTCGGTGTCATTGGGGAAAATGCCTTTAAACTTTTGCCACTCAATCTCTTGAGTCTTTTGTACAAAGTCCAATAGGTCTTGGGTATAAAGGGCTTTTTCTCGGTTATAGCCTGTACCTGAGCCAAGTTGCCAACCGTGCGACTGCATTTGGGCAATGATGTCTTGTTGGAATTCCGTTTCTAAAGTTGCATCCTTTCTCATGCGCCAAGCTCCGTATTCGCCTCATTGTTATTATGGTTTGGGTTTTGCCAATTGCGAACGTCAATTTTGCCTGTAACCGCAGAGGATATAAGCGCTGTACGGCGTTCTTGCATTAGTTCAATTGCTTGACTCGCTTTAACAACCAATGAATCAAATGCCTGTATTTTTTTTGCTAGATATTCAACTAATTCTACTTGTTCTTTTAAAGGTGGAATTGCCGAAACAAACTCCAAAATTGAGGTTTTAGTAATGTTATTTGCCATACCTTCTGCACCACTAATTGCTCGTTCAATCAGTGTACGCATATATGGTGTTGCCATTAAAAGTGTAAAAAATCTTGCATCACAGTCTTTGGTTAAATGAATACGGAAAATCTTATCTGAAAGTAATAAATTTTCTTGTACATCATTCGGAACTAAAGCAACCGACCCAATTAAATTAATTGAACCACTTGCACGCGACATAAGTACATCACCTGCTTTTACTTGATACTGAGTATGGGGCTTCGTATGTTCAGGTAAGGCTTTATTTTGTTGAGAGTGAAAAATACCATTATTCACGCAACTTGTTTTCAATACACCCCATTGTTCCAATGTTGCAGGAATATTTTCACATTCAGGACTTTTACCTTGTTCCATCAATTGAATGATTCTTTTAATAGGTGCAACTTTCCAATGCTCAGGTACTTGCCCTAACCATTCCACCCCTGAATCCTTCATATTTACATCAGGATTTAAACCTTTGGTCACGGCATGGCTAATCACCGCTTGACGCTTTTCTTTTAGCAGTTCAATCAGCTTTTCTTGTTTGGTAATCAGGCTATCAATTTTTGCGGTTTCATGGTCGAGGAAATTGGCGATTTGGTTTTGTTCAATAATAGGTGGGATTGCAAAACTAATAGATTTAAATATATCGGTAGCTACAAGATTTTGCATAGCTCCACCTTGAGTATTATCTTTAATTTGATTTTGTATATCATCGCTTCGGAATGAATATAAAAAAAATTGAGAACTCAAGAATTTATAATCCAATCTCATAATCAATAATGCTTGATTAATAATTCCTATTTCAAATTGGTCAGGTACTTGCACAACTTTACCAATAGTACCTGAACAACTCATTAGTAAATCATAAGGTTTAACACTAAAGCGCTCTAATTCTTCATATATTTTCTTTGGTACATAAGAATCACCAATTTTTACATCATTACGAATACAGTTTTTTTGCTCATATACCTTAAAACCAGAATCAACAAAAAAATCTTTTTTTAAAGCACTACCAAAAGGACCTCTCACTAAATCATCTAACAAATACTTGAGTTTTTTACTTTCCCAATGACTAGGAATCTCACCTAACCATTCAATACCTGAATCTTTATATTCAGTATATTTCTGATACTTTGCCATTAAGAGTGCACCTCTTGTAGAAGTGCCATAATTTCACGGCTCACCGCATCCAAATCCGCATCAATCTCGCTTAAATCTCTTGGCGGTTCATACACATAAAAATGACGGTTAAACGGAATCTCATAACCCACAATGCCAATTTCATTATCTAATGCATCACGCTTATCGGCATTGATCCACGCATCAGGTACATGCGGTTGTACTTCACGCTTAAAATAAGACTCAATTAAATCGGTGGTGCTGACATTTGGATTTAAGGCAATGTTTTCCGCATCACGTAAATCCCCATCTTGCACAAACTCAACCACTTTACCTTTATATGCAAACTGACCATATAGCGGATTTTCTACGCCTTTTACAACCTTATTCACCACAGGTTCAGCATCGGCATTTTTCCATGTAATGGCATCAATAAATTGCTTTTTTTCTTTAGTTTCAAGTTTGATGTTGGCATCTTTTAAGGCTTGCTTCAGTACCTCATCAAAGGCATTAAAGTCATCAAACTGCGCCGTGCCAATCTTGGCTTGTAGGGCTTGGGCTTTGGTGAGTAAGGCACGTTGCTCTAACCAGAGTTTTGGCTCAAGTACGGTTTTAATGTCTTTTTCTTTCAGTTCGCTAAATTCGGCTTTAATCAGCGCACGAATCTCGGCTTCATACTCAGCCAATTGACCATAGCTGTCTGCTGTCCATGTACTGCCATAGTCGTCATATAGCTTTTGCATTACGGCATTAAATGGCTTTGGAGCAAAACGTAAGGTAGCAATACGCTCATCACTCACCTGAGCCGATAAACGTAACGGACGCTCAATGCTCACACGGCGGTAGCCAAACTCATAGCTGTTAAAAATCTTGCTTGAGAAAGTCTTCGCCGTTTCCATTTTAGGACTTGCAGATTGACGACCACGATTCGATTTTACCTCGGCAGGTTTATCCAATTCACGGGCATCCATCACCTCAAAAGTGCCATAGGTACGCGTAATCAGGGCAATATCATCTTCGCTCATTTCATTACGTTTTGAGCCAAGTGACTTACGCATTTTGCTATACAGGTTACTGCCGTCTATAAGCTGTACTTTGCCTTGACGTTCAGCATCTTTTTTATTACTCAGTACCCAAACGTATGTGGCAATGCCTGTGTTATAGAACATATCAGTCGGTAGCGCGATAATCGCTTCTAACAAATCTGCTTCTAAAATATAACGGCGGATTTCACTCTCGCCACTGCCTGCACTACCTGTAAATAACGGTGAACCATTGAGGATAATCCCAATACGGCTGCCTTGTTCGTGTTCTGCATCTGGCTGACGCATCTTGCTCATCAAGTGCATTAAAAATAGGAGTGAACCATCCGACACACGCGGTAAACCTGCGCCAAAACGCCCGTCAAAGCCTTTTTGCTCATACTCAGATTTAATATCGTCTTCAATCTTTTTCCAATCCACACCGAACGGTGGGTTTGATAGCATGTAATCAAATTTGTCGTAGGCAAGTTGGTCATTAGACAGCGTATTGCCGAGTTTAATGTTTTTGACATCCTGACCTTTAATCAGCATATCGGCTTTACAAATGGCGTATGACTCAGGGTTTAACTCTTGACCATAGACACGAATCACCGCATCAGGGTTATGCTCACGCACATACTCTGTGCCTGAGGATAAAAATCCGCCCGTACCTGCTGTTGGGTCATATACAGTGCGGATAATGCCCTCTTTGGTTAAAGCGTCATCATCTTTACCGAACACTAAGCCTGTGGTTAAACGCACAATGTCACGTGGGGTAAAGTGTTCCCCTGCGGTTTCGTTTGATCCTTCAGCAAAACGGCGGATCAATTCTTCAAACACCAAGCCCATTTCATGGTTGGATATGGCGCTATAACTCAAGTCTGTTGCAGCAAATTTTTGTACCACTTTATACAGCAAGTTGGCATCATCAAGTAAACCGACAAATTCATCAAACTTAAAATGCTCAAAAATCTCTCGCGCGTCTTTAGAAAAGTGCTGAATGTAATTAACCAAATTGGCACGAATGTCCTTTTGCCCAAGACTGCCTAAATTAAGTTCGGAAGTATTAAAAAACTTAATATCCCCTGTAACCTTGAGCAGCATCTTTTCTTTGGCTTCTTCGGGCAGCGGCATTTGTTTTACTTTTTCATTGGCTGCCAATACATCTGCCTTGCTTGACTCAAGTACACACTCTAAACGGCGCAACAAGGTAAACGGTAAAATCACACGTCCATATTGCGATTGCTTAAAGTCACCGCGGAGCAAATCTGCAACCGACCAAATGAAGGCTGCTGTCTGTGAAAAGTTATTATTTGTCATTTAAAAAACACCGCCAGCGAAGTAGCTGTAAAACTTGAAATTTATAATGTTGATTGTGCCTGAAAAGTATCAAAAAAATAAGGGAGCAAAGCATCCCTTATTCTCGACTCGCCAACTTATTTTCAATCCACTGATGGATCTCTAAAGCTGACCAGCCGATACGGTTTTGGGTGATCTTTACTTTCTTTGGAAATGTCGGATCGTAATACGGTGAGTTTTCATCCATCATTTCATAGATAGTAGAACGTGCAACACCTACAATTTCTACAACCTGCTTAATATTGATGAGTTGATTCATTTGAAAAGTTTGACCAACAAACGCATTCATGAGTTTACTCCTAATCATTCATGCGAGCGGTTATTCGCTCAAATGATATGCAGCTCCGTAAAAATTTAATCTCCTTAAGCCTCAACAATAATTCAATTCAAAGTTTGAACAGAACGCTGCAACTCATTCTGTAAATTCAAGCTTGTGGTTTTCTTTTGTTGAGCATCATCGATGCCTTCATCAGATGGATAAAACTCTTCAATGACGTCTACCCCATCACCTGAATCCATTTCAAAAACTGCATTTGCATAACCCTGTCTTGCCTTGTGATCTAAAGCTGCCTGATTAAAACCACTCGATTTACTCTGTTGATCAATTTCTTTAGCAGTCTGTATAGCTTGCTTTAAATCAACGCCTTCACGTAAAGTTAAATCCACGTAATACACAGGCTGGCGATAGCTTTGGGTCGTGGATTTACCCCGAAGGGTAAGTTGCAATGGCAAGCATGAAAGTAAACCATTCGATGCTGCATGGTAGTAACTCAGTCGTGCGGCCAAGGTTCTTATACTGTTAAAGCCTGTGGTTCTAAAAATGAAGGTGCCAAGCTCATCCGACTCATCTAAATTGACATGCAGTCGCCCATAAGGCTTGCATTGTCCACCTTGAGCCATTGAACATAAATCAGGCGATGGGCATGGATGTTGCTCTACACCTTGACTAGTTAAGCGCTGGCAGGTTTCACCATTACCCACACAAACGGGTCGTCCAGTTTGACGATCAAATAAGCTGTATTCTGCACGCAGATTCAGCTCAGGATCATTGAAGATCATCCGCACAGGAATTGAGCGGAGTTTTTGATTGGATGCTTTAGCCCGCAGCTGTTCATCTAACGGATGTTTGATCCAACCACTATCTTTACTTTGGATTTGACTGGTAATGGTGAATTGGTCATCCTTTTCAGGCAGACGCTTTCCGTTCTTTTCGACCATTCGGCCAATGCTGATTCGCCCTAAAATAGGCGGTGTGATTGCTAAACCTTTAATCATGATATTTCTCTTTTTAACAATGAAATCGGCATAAAAAAATCCCATGCTGTTTGGCATGGGATCGTTATGGCCTTAAATTGATTTGCTTATGTATCTCGAAGAATGAATTCATCTCATTCATCATCTGGGTAAATATTGAAGCGTCTTGAACCAGATTTACTTTGCGGAAATTGGTTCAGATATTCAGGGTACTGTTTTAGTAGTGCTTTGCTATCTAAGCTAATCGAGTCTTTGGCCTTTTTCCACGTGACAGAACCTGCTTTGAAGGTTGCGCGCTCAGCCTCCTGCATCTTGGCCTGCAGCTGGTGCTTCAGCAGATCGAATTGCTCTTGGTGCTTTTCAATTTGATTGCGTGCTTGAATCAGCTGCTCAAACTGTTGGTTGGCTTGATCATCTAACGAGAGATCGGTCGTACTTAGCGGTACATGCTCTGGATACAGTAATTGCAAAGCTTTAGCGGCCGATTCACTAGCATCTGCATCAGGCGGTGTATCCTTTTCCACGCACTCCCAGAAGTAACGCTCTGCATTCACGATATGCTGAATCACCGATTCTGAACGGGTCACTTTAAATATGCGGGTTTCATGTCCGCAGATCAGCACACAGATATGTGCTGCCTTCTTCCCCGTCACAGCCAATTGATGCTGAACCTGACACAGTACATATAGAGGCACACCATCCCGCCAAAGCTTAGCGCCATATTCCCCTGCGGTTTTGCATTCTAGAACCTGCACATCTGCGTCACCCACTACAGAGTAATCCAAGTTTGCTAACATGAAATGCTTGTCTGGATCAGGATGCTGCAGCACAGCATTGACGCGGCGGACTTTATAGTTGGTATGCATGCTGTAATACTCAGCCACTAAGGGCTCTAAACGCTTACCCCAATACAGGGGCGCATGACCTTCGCTTTCATCTTCAATCGATTGCTTGATCCGTCCAGTCTTGATCATCCATAGTTCCAGCATCGACATATAAGGGTTGAGCCCACAGGCTGCTGCGCAATCACTGCTGCCGATGCCCTGCCTGCGTACTTCCAGCCATTCAGCCTGACTGAGCTTCTTTGTCTCCACAAAACGTTTAGCATTGAAAAGCTTAGCAGGACTAAATACTTTAGGCTGTGCATATGCTGCAGGTAGATTTGATAAATGATTCATTGTGAATTCCTCTATTTTAAATTTTGGGCATAAAAAAACCACATCCGAAGATATGGTTTGATATTTCTAAATGGATCTATTTTAAAATGAGACGACTGCTAAATGTCGCTTTAGGTTTTCTTCAGAAACGCCGGCTATTACAATTTCTAAAAGTTCTGCATTTAATTGAAGACCTTGATTAAAGGAGTAACCAAAACTACCTTTTATTGTTTCTACTAAAATATCAAAAGATTTTTTATCTTTCATTTTTAATAAAAACTTTTCATCCCCTAGTTGCGTAATTGAATTTATACTCACTGTACTCTCCGTTTTACTATTTATCTTGCTAAAAGTTAGTGGAGATTCATTTCGTCTTTTCAATGTTACTACTTGGAATTCTATGCAATTAATGACATCTAAGCTTGTTATTAAATTCAGCTAAGTTATTTCTGACAAACTATATTTACGAAGAAAATTTATATAATCATACGTAACGCTTGTTCCAACCCACGCTGCTTGAGTCCTGCACCTGCACCAAACCAAGCTGAATCCAGACGGTGATCCTGACTCATAGCCCGGCGTTCATGATCACAAAACTCGGTAATACTGCACAGCAAGCCATACGCGGTATCTTTAGCTGAACTGAGTTCTGCCCCACGTCCATGTCCGTTAAACATAGTCATGACTTTCGACATGGCACGGCCATTCGGTTCCATCTTATTTTCAGCTTTAGTGGCTGAGTTGGCTTGGGTTGCTACGTTGCGGTAGAACTGAATGATACCTTCGTCCTGCTCTATCGGACTCAAGCTGCTGTTGTTAAACACGGCATCGAAATAAGCCGCGGCTTCGGTCTGAGTCACTTTACGCTGACTAAGCTGTTTCATTTCATACATGTGTTCCTCCCATGCACGTACTGAAATTCCCAACTGCTGTTTAATCTTTTGGGCATCAAAGCGGGTGCTATGCGGGACTTTGACTACACCTGCACTGCTATTCTGCCCTTTTAAAGCAATCGCTAAGGTGTTATTGCATACCACACGGATTGAAGTGAATTGAGCGGTGGTGGCAAGAGTGCCATCACAGCCCGTTGCCAATAAGATATAGCCATTACTGACATCTTTGCCTTTGAGCGCGGCAGTCTGTCCCGTTTTAGCTAAAGCCCAGAATTTCTTGCCGCCTTTCAATACACCTGCTGTTTCCAGCTCAAAACCTGATTGTTCAGTTAAATCACGGTAGAACTCCAATACCTCTGCAGGCTGAACTTCCTGATAACGCTGACTGACCACAGATAAAGGTGTATGGGTATCTGAACGGTAAAGTACACGCTGTTCTTCATAGGGCATGATGATGCTTTGCCTGCGTTCATTCTGTGCCATGTAGCTGACATTGGATGATTCGATACGCCAATCCATGCCGGCCTGTTTCGCCCAGACTTCAATCGGCTGATTTTGCGCGAGCTGATTGCCAAGACCATGCCAAGGGGTGTCTCCGACATACGCCATTTTTTCAATTTGATGTGCCATAGTGTTAATTCCTGTACCTATAAATTGATTGAATTAAAATATTTAAAAATAATCAGCTGTAAAATCTGCTTCTGTTAAGACTGGGCCCAAGCAAAATGCTGATGGCAGTCCTGACAGATATACTGATTGGCATTGCTGTAATATTTTTCATAGCAGTACTGACTGACGATGACCAATACACCACCAACAACAACACCGATAGCTGCGCCTGTAAAAGGTGGAAATCCTGCTTTTTTGGCAAGCTGCATGCCGAAAAGCGCCATCTGGGTCGGTGAAATACAGCGTTGCAGTTGTTCGAAATAGTTGGCGTTTGCATGACTTGAATCCGTCTGTCTGACATGGCTAGACTGACAGTAGGGACATTGAATAAAGGACATTGATATTCCTTGTGAAATGAATTTAGTACGAAGAACTGAATTGAGGGCATAAAAAAACCGTGTCCATTGAGGACACGGTTTGATTTAGATTTAAGTTCGTCGTTTAGAGTTAAAGACCGCTATTGAAAGCTATAGCTCGCTGTTCCCTGTTCTGTTTCAACATCGACACGCACGACATTGTCATAGCCACAGCCAGTTAGTTTTAGCCTTAAACGCAAGCCCATTTTAAAATGCTGCGGATACTCCAACGATCTGCGATAGCCTTCATAACTGCATTCACCGTTATTAATTAAAACATTTGTAACGTTAATCGGATCTGGGCTGTTAGAACGAATGGTGATGACATTTGCTGCTTGGTTTTGCGCATACCAGTTGCTGGTATCTACTACATTCATTTCAACAGTAAAAGTATTAGGATCAAGGCTAGAACTGCACCCTGACAGTATCATGCCTGCAGCAGCCGTTACTGCCAGCAAGATCGATTTAAAATATTGCTTCATAAAATTTATCCTCAGCAGTAGTTGTAGCTCACGCCGTAATCACCGGTCTCTAAATCAATACTGACCAGCTGAATTTCACAGTCTGTACCATTATCAAATTTATAGACGTAGTAACGGTTGCCCGCCTGTTCCGACTCTAATGCACCGTGTTCCTGCAAGCTAAAACTGCTCACGGGTTTACCTATATCTTTAGCAACTTTAGCAAAGACGAGCTGCTGGTACTTATCTACATTTTTCTGTTCAAATTCAGGCAGGTCTGCATAAGGAAGCATGGATAACAAGGTATCTGCTGCTTTCAGGCTTTGATCCAGCTCAAAGTTCAGCAGCTTAGGTTGATTCTGTTCAGAGCTTGGTTGCTTGATTCCAGCAGTCAATTCCTCCACATCAATGCCATCAACTTCCGCAGCAGGAATGCCTTCTGAAGCAGCAGCTTCTGAAACTGGCATATCACTCGCGGCTGCAGTTGTTTGCACAGGCTTCTGAACGCTGGACTTGGTACTGAAAAAATAGAATCCAGACACGATAACAATGGTCAAGGCAAGAATAGCAGCTAGGCCTAATATAGTTTTTTGGTTCATCTCAAATCTCCCGCCTTTTAGTTCGGTACAGAGACTTGACCATTCTGAGCATTAAAGTGAACGAAGCGCGGACAACCACCCTGAAAGTTCACCGTGAAATTCCGCCAGCCACGATTGCCCGGATTGGTTTTATACATGCACTGATACACCCCGCCACCCAAATTTCGGGCTTGAACAAAATAGGCTTCACTGGCTTGCGCAAACCAGCCAGCCTGCGCCCATGACGCGCCTGCCAGCAGTGATGTAATCAGGGCAGTTTTTAGGAAAGTTTTTAACATAGTCATTTTCTCTTTTTACAGGCATCACTGGTCTTCAACAGATCCAGCGTCCCCTATGCAATATTTGTTGGAATGAATTTCTAGGTTTTTGAATTTTTTATAGACGATAAAGCGTACAGATCTACTTAGCTCAAAACAGCATTAGAGATTCATCTTCATATCGGTAATATGTATTTGAAAAAGTTTTATTCTTAAAAGCGATAGACACAGTTATGCATTGACTGCACAGCATCAGGTCTAATAACCCAACGGCACAAATACTGAAAAAGAGAAATGTAAAAGACGGTATTGATGTAAGCGCATGGCGTACTCCTAGATGATATAGAAGTTCTACCAAGTCACTGTCAAATGATGGTGGCAGAACGAGAAAGGGTTGACAGACCAGTCATCTAGGAACCGGCACGCACAAGGCGTCCCTCCCTCGCCCTACCGCAACGAAGGGGGACGAACGAGTTCGCCACCAAAAAATTACTTTTTTGATGTGCTAGATGATAACGGTCTGTCAAAACCGACTGACGATGTAGGTCAGCAGGCTAAGGATAATCTGCGCAATGTAGAGCATCAAGCAAGTGCAGGAATGCAATATAATTTTTTAGTACCGTATGGTTGCTCCATCAAACCATTTAAACCCTTTGGGGTAGATGCAGATTCTATTCGCAAGCCCACTCCTTCCTGTTTGATTTTCCGGCATGCTATTTAATGCGCTCAGCGGACATTGGGCACCTTCTTGAATAATTTGATCAATCCGAAACATCTGTTCAGCCTCAACCACATTATTTTGATCTGTCAGACTCAGGCAACTGCAGGTACCCATATAATTCGTTACCTGAGCCCAGAAATGCTCTATGACACTGCAATAAAATAATGGATCAGCATAGAGTGATCGGTTAAAGCTCAGATAAAAGTGGATCACATACCGCTGCTGAACATCAACCCGCACGACCTGATAAAAGCGGTAAATGGCTTGTGTTCGATACCAGTACTCAGCCGCTAGACTTTTTTGGAAATTTGAGAAAAATCGCTCTAACTGTCGCAAATCGATAATTTCATTTCCCACCTCATTTAGACTGAGTTCCAGCTTTAAATCCGCAGCATCGGGATACATCTGGCTTGTATTGCAATAAGACTCTCTCAGCTTTTCGATCCGCTTATCGTATCGCTCATTCAGCTTATGCATTTCTTCAGTCAAGCCGGTGCTTTCAAACAGCACTCTCAGCCGCTTTACGATCTTATTGATATAAAAACCAGCGCTTCTTTGCGCCGTGACCTCAATAAAACGAAGCTTCTCTTCTGTCAGCACGCTGCAGTAAGCCTGAAAGAACTTGTCTGCCCAAAATGAAAAAGATAAATGCTCTTGAATGCCAACAGCCATCATCCTGCGCCATGCTGAAAAATAACCCGACAGTTTCAGCTTAAACTCATCATCGATATTCTTGTGATGAGCCTCATATTCAATACCTTCTGGAATTGGAGCAAATCGAATCGTTTGATAAAACTCGATAACATCCTGTTCCAAGCGTGGCGCTGTCACAAACTCAAATTCTGTATAGCTCATGTTTTGTCCTATGAATAAATTAACTTCATAGAACAGGCATCGTCATAATTTTTTATGCCATATCAGCATCGACCGATATTTTTTAGTCTTCAGCTGCAAGATTTATGGCACTGCAGCCCAACTGCTTTTGCTTATAATGAGTTTGGTAATTTCTACCATGAGGCTTATATTTACCCTTAGTAAATGTATTCTTGACTCCCAGCTTAATGAGCATCATTTGGCTATATTTTTCAGGCCGCACCAAATATTCAGCAACACGTAATGCATTCGCATGCTGTACTGCAGAATTTCTTGAAATTTCACCAATTCCTAAAGTCCCTTTTTTCTTATATTTCTTTTTATTCAAATTCACATTAAACCCAATACCAATACATCCGTCATTGGTCATCGTAATCTCTTTCCATTTATCAATCACCTCAAACCCATAATAGACATCGTTTTGGATTTTTGAACTGTTATACACCAGCATTAAATGCGCATGAAAGCCTTTTGTGGCGCCATGCTCCAAAACCAGCCCAAAAGTCAGTAAATGCTTAAAACAGCCATTTTTATCTTTCAGTGCCCTACGTAAGCTTTGGATGTGTAAATC
This sequence comes from Acinetobacter sp. YH12219, assembly GCF_013417875.1. NCBI lineage: Bacteria > Pseudomonadati > Pseudomonadota > Gammaproteobacteria > Moraxellales > Moraxellaceae > Acinetobacter > Acinetobacter sp. YH12219. The sequence goes on along the minus strand of NZ_VPDC01000025.1, from coordinate 3,976 downwards.
AAAAACATCAATCGTCACAGCACTTAAAGACTCAACTGCATAGGACAAATCCACACGCACAATCAATACAGAGCTCCGATCAACAATGACGTTATTCATCTCTGCAAGAAAGCTCTTTTGGTTATCTTCTTCCTGATTTCTATACTTTTCAATTTCTTCAAGAATAAACCCTCGATGCGCATGCAGAATTCGTCTTAATGCCTTAATTCCCCCTACAGAACGACCTGATAGATATTCACCAAAGCTAAGCATGCCACGCTGGCTATTGACGTATTCAGTGACTGCAATAAACGCCCTAATCGATGCTGCGTACTCAATCCCTTCTTGTTTAAAGGCTTCAAATGCGCAGTACAAGCGTTCTAGATCAAAAATGAAATCTTCATCAGACAAGTCGAGATTAAGACATACATCGACAAAGGTATGAATGGCATACATCACCCCTGCCTGATGGTCTAAATTGAATGGAAACACGTTGAACTTCCTTAACTATGATTAAAGTCATAGTTAAGCAATCGACTTATTTTTTTAAATGACACACAGATCTAGAGTAAGCACACATCTTCCACTATTCACATGTATCGAATAGTGATCTCACTCTGCATTGACTATTGATCATTAGCGTCATGTATATAGAGATATCTATTCAGTCTATATGACATATCCAACTGTTCTTGTTATCTGTATGAGTAATAGTGATTGTATTGATATATCTAGTACTTATAGTTCTATGATCTATAGTAACAAGTCTATTATTAGTATTAATCTCTATATTAATATTAATCTCTATATTAATAATAGATAAAACCGTCTTAGCACAAAAGCAATAATGATAGCCCAGCCGATCAGCACGATTTCCCAACCTTCGGCTAAGCTAGGCTTTTTGGATATTTCATCGTTACGATAGTTAAGTCAGAAAAATGTTTTTTTGAATATTTTAGTTGTAAGCCTAAATCAAGCATGCATACTACTCAAATAATGATAAACAGCGATGATGCAGTAATCCATAATTTTTAAGTTCTTCCAGTGTTGGCGATATTTCTGTCATTTGCTGTACTGGAAAGTCGAATGGAGTCGCATCTTGCAATGCTTTTTGAAATTCCAATTCGCATAAGAAATACTCGTCAGCTTTTGCATCCTGATCAGGAACAAAGCAACAGCTGTACGTGTTCTGAATAAAAGACCGAGGTAGAATTCTAAAAGGCTTTACTATTTCTCTTGCCTCAGCAAATACTCGGTCTAACCCCCTCTTAGTCGTATTATCAATATCGGAATATTTAGTCACACATTGCTGAAAAAAGTAAATTTGGTTATATGCAATAAGATCCATAAGAGCCATTAAAAACTGATAAACCCTGAACTGTTCTGCTTTTAATTTGGCTGCGATCCTCGATGGAGTTTTGTCTGATTCATTCTTTAACTCCATTTCTTTTTTGATTATTTTGATTTGGTTATCATGCAATGAATACGGATAGAGAGAGTCTATGCACTCTAAACGTTCAAAACTTTCATCATCAATTACAACTAAATTGGCATCTCTTAACATTTTAAAAAAAGATTTATTCTGGCTATAGATCTGACAGCACCATTGCTCAAGTAAACTTTGAAAAAGACCTAAGCGGTTATGCATTCCACTGAGTTTTATAGACTTGGTAGATTCTAAACTGTCTAAAGCCACCTCATCATCCAGAATATTTTCATGAGGCTTTAAATTAAAAGTAGTGGATAATGAATTCTCAGGATGCAATTGCTTTAATTCTAAATAATGATCGAAGAATTTCATGACTTGCGCTCTCTGTATAACATTAAAATTATTATTCTTTTCGTGTAAAACAGGCTTCATCCAACATAAAGGATCACACAGCAAATAGTTATTTTTATATTTTAGAATATTAAAACCAGTATCTGAATGTTCGCTTTCATTGTTTAAAAATAAGTCACCCTTTTGATCAAGTAGAGTAAAAATAGAGGCTACCTTCTGAACTTCAAAAACATGTGGCTGTGGGTATTTTAAAATATAAAATCTGCCGTAAATTGCAGCATCACCCCAAAATGTATGTGAAAGGTTCAAAGCGTAAATTGGAGACTCTGTCTGAATAAAACTATTTCGAATTGCTCCATTTGCCTGACATCGAATAAATCCGAATTGTTTAAGCTGCTGTATAGCCCGATAAATAGATTGTTTGTTTAAACCCGTTGCCCGCTCGATTTCACCAATTCCACACCCTACAACAATTCCAAACGAATCTGCACCATAAATTAATCGCAATAAAACAAGATAACTTCGATAATCAAGATTGCAATCAGTCTCTGTTTTTTTAGGTAAATTGCTGATTTTTATCTCAGCACTTTTTATAAATAGAAGTGCAATAAATTTTAATAACGGAAATTTTCTAGACATTCTTTTAATAATATTATCCAGACTGTAAACAGACATTATTAAATTATCGCTAATATAAGCAAGGTTAAGCTGTAAGTGACGGACTCTGGTACGTTTTCCCGTCTCTGGAAAATCTATTTTTAATATTCCATGCTGCTCCAATTCATTCAATACAACCCGTAATTTTTTAGTCTGTATGCCAGTGGCTTTCGTCAATTGGGCAAGCGGTAATGATGTACTCTCAGCTCCAAAATTTCTTATAAAAGTAATTAGTGCCCAAACGGCGTAGGCTGAAAGTTGGCCATCCACCCTCTGATAGAAAGCCATAAATATGATTAAGAAATGCTGCTCAGAAATCTTCTGCTCCACAAAAAAAACCTCTACTTCATTAACCGACATCTCAGGTAAAGGTATCATACACCAAACGTGATAGGCACAAAATGATAATTAATAATTGGTTTTTTTATAATTATCATTTAATTAATATTTACTTAATTTTTATTTATGGTATACATTAATATTAAGTAAATATTAATGAAAATTAACAATGGCACGACCACATTTAACTCTAGAGAAATGGTTATCTTCTTACACAGATTTAAAAAAAGAATTCTTAGATATGGAACACAGCCTAAATCCAGATCAAATAAGAAAGACTGTGTCGCCAGGAAAAAAGGATTGTTACCAATCTACAAATTATCAACAGACTAGCCCAAATAGTAATAAAGACCTTTCTTCTCAACATAGCCAATCTCAGTCAGTTCATATAAATCAACTATTACCAAATCTTCTAAAATTTGAAACTGAGAAATATATTGTTGAAACCAATGATGAACATTTTCAAATTTTAAAAAAGAAGTTCCTTTTATTTAAATACAACCACAAAAACAAAGAAAATAATTGTGTCATTAAACAAATCACACTCGATCAAAAGACATTAAAAGAACTTGATGAAATTAAAGAAAAATATAAATTTAAAAGCCTTAAAAACTGTTTAGAGTTTTTAATTGATAGGCAAAACTCACAATTAACAGATAAAAATAAAATAATATCAACTCTCAAAAAGGAGAAAAGCAAAAGTAATGATTCTATTTTAAGGAAAGAGCTCGAATTAAAGGATGAAGAAATTTCTCAAATTAAAACCAAGCTTGAGCAGCAAAAAAATACCATCCAAGAAAATATGAGCCGATCTGCAAAAAAATATGAGGAATACTTAATACAAATAGCTGTAAGCAAAACCCTTGAATTGCAAAAAATTAAGGTTTATTTGGGTGAGATTTCCGAAGAATATCAACAGACCTTAGATAAAACTCTTACACCCGAAGAAATTAGTCAGATTGAAAATCAATTTAGAAACGAATGTGAGAAACAAAAACAACTTTTGATAATGAAAAATCAGTCAAATTTAAATGAAGATCTAGGCTTTGATCAACACGTTGCTTTTTATAAAGAAGAATAAAAAATTATTATAATTATTAGATTTCTTTCATAAGTCATTTTTCACTCAGCTCCAAGTTATAAATTCCAGCAATTAGATTGAATCTTAATGCTAGTCTTTTGCCTCGATTGCGATATCGCTCAGCAAGAATTTTGAAGGTT
>NZ_VPDC01000024.1:0-46595 GCF_013417875.1 Acinetobacter sp. YH12219 | reverse complement strand
CAAGTAACTTGGACCAGTGTTGATCATTTAGCATTGTTCGAGGCATAGCGAGTGTAAAATTGGGTTTGGCGATTTAATTTTACTATCTCGCTATTTTTTTAATCAACAAATGTCAACAGACCCTAATTAAAAATATTTAAATAGCTATGAAATATTGTGTCTCCTGTGGAGAAAAAGCATTAGTACAACATCACTTTTGTAGTGCCTGTGGTCATTCATTTGGTGATCAAGTGTCAGACAAACCTAAGCAAGCACGTTATCCCGCATTTGTGCCCAACCAAGATGATATTTCGACCTATGAACATCATCTCAAATACTTAAACAAATTAAGCTCTTTCCAAAGCAAAGTATTCTATCTTTTCTTCTTTGGTGCTTTCGCGGTCATGTTTTTTACTTTCACAAGTGTATTTTCAGGTTGGGCGTCTGTTTCCAAAGCATTTGGATCTATATGGCTATTTCCTTTTTGTATCATCAGTTGTATTGCCATAAAATTTACAAGTTTGGACTATTGGCTTGCTAAACAAATTTATGGTCGAAATTATCGTTATAAAGACAATGGATTAAGACTCGTTTACCAAGAGCTACCAAGCGCTAAAAATCATAAAGATGAATTTATCTGTATCTTTTGCGGCAATAAACGATTCTTTCGTAAAGGTATTTATGCAAGCGATTCATGCACCGTAAATTGCACCAAATGTCAGCATTATTTATATACGGAATAAAGCTTAAGTTTTTTAAGTTAGTACGCCAAAAATAAGACTCAATACAAATGAAAGCTGAGTAAAAGTAGATGTAAGTAAGACAATCAGCCATGATCCATTCTATAATTTTACTTACATCTACAATAACTTCTGCATTCCCGTCCTAAAACTGGTGCTCATATTCAGTAGCATTCACTCAAGTATTCGTCCAATTAGGCTGATCGTGATGAAGCCTGTAAAGCCGCCTCAACAAAATGTAAATGATCAACACCCCAATATAACTCATCATCGACAAACCAACTTGGCGCCCCAAACACACCACGTGCAATGGCTTCTTCGGTAATAACTTTAAGCTCAGACTTTACTTTTTCATCTTCAAGCCATGATTTAACCTGCGCTACCTCCAATCCAAGCTCCTGCATCAATTGAATTAATTCATTGAGATCATTTAAATTGCGTGGCTGACCAAACATTGCGTTAAAAATACCCGTCAGTACATTGAGAAATAGTTCAGGCTGAAATAATTGGACTGCGGTTATCAAACGCATCAACTGCAAAGTATTGATCGGAAAATACGGATTCATCTGTACTGGTATCTGCCATAGCTTTGCCCAACGTTGAAGATCAATCATGGAATAACGTGCCTTCGCAGGTACCGCCATCGGGCTACTATTGCCTGTAGCTTTAAACACTCCACCAAGAAGCATCGGCTTCCAGATCAGCTCGGCTTGATACTGCTGTGCAATCTGTTGAATGCGATGAAAACCGATATAACTATATGGGCTGCCGACATCAAAATAAAATTCAATGACTTTCATGTTTTTCGTCCTTTTTTTGCTTATTTTCCTAACTGATGTTACGCACGTAAAAGTAACATCGTATTTTTTAAATGATTTTTAAGCCGATTTGACGGAGTCTTACATCCAGGGTTTAAATAAAGGGATTAGCCTTCGGCTGGAGGTACTTTTGTTTCGGCAAAAGTACCCAAAACCATTGTCATCCGCAAAACTCGTTCACTAGCGTCTAATTATTCAAAGTATCGCAAAAACATTTTTGAATAGATGTAGTCCTGTCTCAAACACTTGCGGATGACCTTACCGCGTATCGTTCTTTTATTTGAATCAAATTACGCTTACCAGCGTTCCATCCACGGTCGCAGATCTAATTCATGCGTCCATGCATCTCGTGGTTGCTGTGAGAGATGCCAATAATTTTCTGCAATATGTACGGGATTTAAAATACCATCTTGCGCTTTTTTTGCGTACAAATCGGGAAAAGTCTCTTTAATAAAGTCGGTATCAATCGCCCCATCAACCACCACATGCGCCACATGAATATTTCTAGGCCCAAGTTCACGCGCCATGCTTTGTGCCAAGGCACGAAGCGCATGTTTTGCGCCAGCAAAAGCGGCAAAGCCTGCGGCACCACGAACCCCAGCCGTCGCACCCGTAAAAATAATTGTGCCAGATTCACGGCTCACCATGCGCTTCGCCACTTCCCGACCCGTTAAAAATGCCGAGAAACATGCCATTTCCCAAATCTTGAAATATTTACGTGCGGTTTCTTCCAAAATACTACATGGCACATTGGCACCAATATTAAAGACCATGACCTCAATCGGGCCAATGTTTGATTCAATGTGCTCGATGAGTTCAATCACTTGCTCTTCTTTTCGAGCATCCGAACCAAAGCCAAAAGCAGTCCCTCCCTGTGCTTGAATTTCAGCAATTAAGGGCTGTAATTTGTCGACATTACGCCGCGTCATACATGCGGTATAACCACCACAAGCAAAGCGTTTGGTAATTTCACCACCGGTGGCATCTCCTGCACCAATGATCAATGCCACACCTTTGACAGGCTTAGATATATGATTATTTTCCATGACGATCTCCTCGTGCTGGATAGTTTTTATATTCCATGTGCGATCAATTTTATTGAATAACGATCGTTACTATAACGAATACTATGTTATGATTAATTTATCGTCAATCATAATTTTTTGGGGTCATGCATATGCGCTATAAACCCGAATACAAACAACAAAAACGACAAGAATTGCTCAACATTACGGGGCAAATTGCGAAAAAAAATGGCTTTGCTGCAACAGGTGTTGACGGCTTAATGAAAGCTGCAGGTGTCACTAGTGGCGCATTCTATTCACATTTTTCGTCAAAACAGGATTTACTCAAAGCATTGGTTGAATATGAATTGCAGCAAAGCTTTAACATGTGGCAAAGTAACCCGAATCACAATGCAGCAGACTGGATTAATTTTGAATTAGACCGTTACTTAACCCCTTCCCACCTTGAACATCCTGAACAAGGCTGTGTTTTGCCGACACTCGCGACTGAAGTAGCTCGCGCAGATGACACGATTAAACAAGCTTATGAAAAGGAATTACTGCGCGGTCATGCTTTATTTAGCACACATTTGGCGAGTGAAGAAAAAGCTTGGGCCATGATGTCCCAATTGGTCGGTGCGGTTTTAATTGCACGGGCAATGCATGATCCCGAATTACAAAAAAGCATTTTGCAGGCCAATAAAATGATCATTCAAGATTATTTAGCTGCACACTCAGCTGCATAAGCTCCTATTATTTTGTGTGATCCTTCATGTAGTTAAGCGATTAAACGCTTCCGACAAACTGTCAGTTTCATTTGGCTCAATTATTCAAAATCCATATAAGGTTGCCAATTTTTATGCTTTTCAATCGCTTAAAGATTGGGCATAAATGGCACAATTCAAATAAAGTCCTCTTTTCAAGGTTCTGACGACTGTGTATAACAATGAGCCATTAAAGGAAAATGATAAGCATAGGCAAAGAACGCAAAAAAACGTTAGACTATGCAACAATCAATGCAAGTAAATGTCATTCGAGACAAACAAAAAGGTGAAGATTGATGCCGCTCAATACTGTTGAAGAGCTCGTAGCTGATATTCGTGCAGGAAAAATGGTCATCCTCATGGATGATGAAGATCGTGAAAATGAAGGCGACCTTGTTATCGCTGCGACCCACGTACGTCCTGAAGATATCAACTTCATGATTACGCATGCGCGTGGTCTTGTGTGCTTAACGCTCAGCAAAGAGCGTTGCCAACAGTTGAACCTACCACTCATGGTTGATGCCAATGGTGCCCAGCACGGCACCAACTTTACATTGTCTATTGAAGCAGCAAATGGCATTTCAACAGGCATCTCACCTGCTGAACGTGCGCACACCATTCAAACTGCTGTAGCAGCACATGCAAAACCCGCTGATATTGTTCAGCCAGGCCATATTTTCCCGCTGATGGCGCAGCCTGGTGGTGTCCTTCACCGTGCAGGTCATACAGAAGCCGGTTGTGATTTATCGCGTTTAGCAGGTCTTGAACCCGCATCTGTGATTTGTGAAATCATCAATGAAGACGGCACCATGGCACGTCGCCCTGATCTTGAAGTCTTTGCTGAAAAGCATGGCTTAAAAATGGGGACGATTGCGGACTTAATTCACTACCGCATGACCAATGAGCAAACCGTTGAGCGCATTGATCAACAAACTTTAGATACTGAATATGGTACTTTTGAATTGTTCCGTTACCGTGAAATTGGTAACCCAGACATTCATTTAGCACTGGTTAAAGGCGAACCGAAACAAGGAGTAACCACGGTCCGTGTACATGGTTTCAGCCCGGTTCGTGACTTATTAAAACTCAATAAACAAGATGGCGCTCCGGCGTGGAATCTCGATAAAGCACTCAAAGAAATCGCATCCAGCGATCGTGGTGTTTTAGTATGGATTGGTCAGCGTCATTTACAGGACTTAGGCCCTGCTTTAGAAAATTTAACTGCACCGAAAAATGTTAAATCCAATGCGGCACTGTCTCAGCAGTATCAAACCATTGGTGTCGGCGCACAAATTTTACGTGATTTAGGCGTGGAAAAAATGAAGCTTCTCAGCTCGCCACTACGCTTTAATGCACTATCAGGTTTTAACTTAGAAGTGGTGGAATACATCACCGCAAATCAAACATCAGAGAAATAATCGAGGTTGCTATGGCAGTTCGCCGTATTGAAGGTATGTTACATCTCGCGAACGAAGACCGTTATGCGATTTTAGTTGGTCGTTTTAATAGCTTTGTTGTTGAACATTTGCTAGAAGGTGCCGTTGATACATTGAAACGTCATGGCGTATCAGAGGATAATATCACTGTTGTTCATGCACCGGGTGCTTGGGAACTTCCTGTGGTTGCGAAGAAACTTGCAGCTTCAGGTCGTTTCGATGCCATCATCGCGCTTGGCGCAGTGATTCGTGGTAGCACGCCTCACTTCGATTTTGTTGCTGGCGAATGTGCTAAAGGTTTAGGCGTTGTTGGTCTAGACACTGGCTTACCAGTAATTAATGGTGTATTGACTACGGATAGTATTGAACAAGCGATTGAACGCTCAGGTACAAAAGCAGGCAATAAAGGTAGTGAAGCTGCCTTGACTGCTATTGAAATGGTTAACTTGTTAAAGGCTATTTAACGCTATGTCGCAAACACTTCAAGCAACTTATGCAGCAAAACGTAAAGCACGTCGCTTTGCTGTACAAGGAATTTATGAATGGCAAATGAGCCGCAATCCTGTCCATGAGATTGAAGCACGTACACGTGTGGATAATGCCATGCACAAGGTCGACCTCGGCTATTACCACGAGTTATTGACCGAAGTTGTTGCCAATCATGAAGCATTGGATGCGCTTTTAATCCCTGTACTCGATCGTGAAGTAGACGCTTTAGATGGTGTTGAACTTGCAACACTTCGTCTTGGCGCATATGAACTCAAAGAACATCTTGAGATTCCATATCGCGTCGTGTTAGATGAAGCGATCGAGTTAGCTAAACATTTTGGCGGTGCAGACAGCCACAAATACATCAATGGTGTATTGGATCGTTTAGCGACTACATTGCGTGTAGCAGAAAAACAACAAGCTAATTAATTTTTTAAGTAGTACGTTGTATGGCTGAGTTCTCGATCATTGATACCTATTTTAATCGACAGAATATCAATTCTGTCGATTTAGGGGTCGGTGATGACTCAGCCTTGCTCACCCCTCCTCCACAGCAACAATTGGTCATCTGTGCCGATACACTGGTTGCTGGGCGTCACTTCCCCCTCGACACAAACCCACATGCCATAGGCTGGAAATCTGTTGCCGTCAATCTCTCTGATATTGCCGCAATGGGTGCCAAACCACACAGTATTTTATTGGCCTTGAGCTTACCCCAAATTGATCATGACTGGCTCAAAGGCTTTAGTCAGGGTTTATATGATTGTTGCGATCAATTTGGTGTGAGTTTAATTGGTGGTGATACCACTCAAAGTCCACATTTAACGATTTCAGTCACAGCCCTCGGCTGGGTAGAATCAGGACAGGCTGTCCCACGTTCAGGCGCCAAAATTGGTGATTATATCTGCGTCAGCGGACAAGTCGGTGATGCTGCATTTGGCTTAAAACATTTGGGCCACCAATTACAAAAGCGCTTGGACTATCCAATGCCACGTTGCTTACTGGGCCAACAGCTAAAAGGCTTAGCCAACAGTATGATTGATGTCTCTGATGGGCTCGCACAAGATTTAGGACATATCCTCGCTGCTTCACACGTCGGTGCAGAAATTGAATTAGATCAACTTCCTATCGATCACGATGTAAAACAATTACAACAAGAAAAGCAGTGGCAATACGCCCTCGCGGGTGGAGATGACTATGAGTTATGCTTTACAATAAGTCCGCAGAATTATAAAAAGCTTCTGCAACTAGAATTAGATGTAAACATTAGTAAAATCGGTCAAATCACCCCAAATTTGGGAATCCGTTATAACAATCACGGTGTTGACCAAGTCATAAAATTTAAGGGATACCAGCATTTTGCATAAGCCAGCCATTAACTTTAAATCCATGTCTTGGTTTAACCGAGTCATCGCCTTTTGTGGCGTGGGATTTGGCTCGGGTCTTGCACCCAAAGCACCGGGTACCTTTGGCTCTGCTTTTGCTTTGTTTTTTATTCCAGGTTGGCTTGCAATCGGCTTTTTCAACTCCATTATAGTCATGATCCTCATGTCGATTATTGGGATCTATATTTGTGGTCAAACCGCCAAAGTCATGGGTGTCCATGACGATGGCCGCATCGTATGGGATGAATTTGCCGGTCAGTCCATTACCTTCCTCCCGATTTTATATCTTGGGCAAATGAGCTGGACTTGGGCATTGATTGGTTTTGCTTTATTCCGTTTATTTGATGTCTGGAAACCGTGGCCAATTCGTGTCATTGACCGTCAAGTCGGTGGTGGCTTTGGCATCATGTTCGACGACATCATTGCAGGTCTTTGGGCCGCGCTTTGCATCTGTATTTATTTTTATATTTTGTCTATGTAATAGAAACACCTAGGATTAAACATGTCTACTAGCGTTATTATTCTTGCTGCAGGTAAAGGGACACGTATGCGTTCTCGTTTACCCAAAGTATTACAACCACTCGCAGGACAACCCCTACTTGGCCATGTCATCAACACGGCGAAAAAACTAAATGCAGAAGAAATAATTACCATTTATGGGCATGGCGGTGAATTGGTTCAAAACGCGTTTGCACATGAAAATGTCAAATGGGTTGAACAAGCAGAACAATTGGGTACAGGCCATGCAGTCAAAGTGACTCTGCCTGTCCTAGCAAAAACTGGGATTTCTTTGATTCTCTCAGGTGATGTGCCTTGTATCACTGAAGCAACATTACAAAAACTATTAGATGCATCTGCTCAAACAGGTATTGGCTTAGTAACCCTAACGGTTAATGATGCGACTGGTTATGGTCGTATTGTACGTGAAAATGGCAAAATTCAAGCCATTGTTGAACACAAAGATGCCTCTGAAGAACAACGTAAAATCAAAGAATTTAATACCGGTATTTATGCCGTAAGTAATGCCAAATTACATGAATGGTTGCCAAAATTAAGCAACAACAATGCGCAAGGTGAATATTACCTGACCGATATCGTTGCTATGGCAATTGCTGACGGTCTCGAAGTGGCATCTGTTGAGCCAGAACGCGCTTTCGAAGTGGAAGGTGTCAATGACCGTGTACAGTTAGCTGCACTTGAACGTGAATTTCAAGCATTCCAAGCTAAACAACTGATGCAACAAGGCGTTCACCTGATTGATCCTGCACGTTTCGACTTACGTGGTACATTGACTGTTGGTCAAGATGTCCGTATCGATATCAACGTGATTATTGAAGGTGATGTTGAACTCGGTGATAACGTAGAAATTGGTGCAGGTTGTATCATTAAAAACACCAAGATTGCAGCAGGTACTAAAGTTCAACCATATAGCGTTTTTGACAGCGCCATTGTTGGTGAAGACGCTCAAATCGGTCCATTTGCACGTTTACGCCCAGGCGCAAAATTGGCCAATGAAGTGCATATTGGTAACTTTGTTGAAGTTAAAAATACCACTGTCGGCTTAGGCTCTAAAGCCAACCACTTTACCTATTTAGGTGATGCAGAAGTCGGTGCAGGTTCAAACATTGGCGCAGGCACCATTACCTGCAACTATGATGGCGCAAACAAATTTAAAACCATTATCGGTGACTCAGCCTTCATCGGCTCAAATAGCTCATTAGTCGCTCCTGTCACCATTGGTCATGGTGCAACAGTGGGTGCTGGCTCAACCATTACACGTGACGTGGCAGACAATAGCCTTGCGGTAGAACGTTCGAAGCAATTTGCCAAAGAAAACTATCAACGTCCACAAAAATTGAAGAAATAAGAGGATTAAATTATGTGCGGTATTGTCGGTGGCGTTGCAGAACGTAGTATTACCAATATTTTAATTGAAGGCTTAAAGCGTCTTGAATATCGTGGCTATGACTCTGCAGGTTTAGCGCTGATTAATAAAGGCCACGTTCTACGTGAACGTCGCGTAGGTAAAGTTGCAAATCTTGAACAAGCCGTTGAAGAAGCAGATATCGCAGGTTCAGTCGGTATTGCTCATACGCGCTGGGCAACCCATGGTAAACCGACTGAAAATAATGCCCATCCGCATATTTCAGGCAATGTTGCTGTAGTTCATAACGGCATTATTGAAAACTATCAAGAGCTTAAAGATGATCTTGAAGCACTTGGTTATGTCTTTACCTCACAAACAGATACAGAAGTTGTCGCGCATTTAGTCAATGATGCTTTAAAAAGCACTCCGAGTCTTTTAGAAGCAGTTAAAAGTGTCGTGCCTCAACTCAAAGGTGCTTATGCACTAGGTATCGTACATACCGACCATCCTGATGAATTAATCACGGTGCGTGAAGGTTCACCTCTTGTGATTGGTGTCGGTATTGGCGAGAACTTTATTAGCTCGGATCAATTGGCACTTTTACCGATTACCAACCGTTTTATCTACCTTGAAGAAGGTGATATTGCACGTTTGACACGTAATACCATTGAAGTATTCGTCGATGGTAAATTAGTGAATCGACCAATCAAAGAGCTTGATGCGACTGTAAGCAATGCTTCAAAAGGTGAATATAAACACTATATGCTCAAAGAAATTTATGAGCAGCCTGAAGCGATTAAGCAAACGATTTCACAAGCATTAAATGGTAATGCGCTTCGTGATGATTTTCTTGCCAATGCAGCTCAAGATTTCAGCCAAATTCAACAAGTGCAAATCATCGCATGTGGTACCAGCTACCATGCCGGCATGATTGCCAAATATTGGTTTGAACAACTGATTGACGTGCCTTGCCAAGTCGAAATTGCCAGTGAATTCCGTTATCGCTCGCCTGTGATTGTGAATAACACACTGTATGTTTGTATTTCTCAATCAGGTGAAACAGCCGATACTTTAGCTGCACTGCGTGATACGCAAAAGCGTGCAGCAGCGAAAAGCTTGAATATCACCACCATGACCATTTGCAACGTGGCAACCTCGTCGATGGTACGTGAAACCAACTACAGTTTGTTGACGCTCGCAGGCCCTGAAATTGGTGTTGCTTCGACCAAAGCATTTACCACACAGCTTGCGGCATTGATGCTATTGGTATTGAAAATTGGTCAAATTAAGCAAAGCATTTCAACTGACCGTGTCTCTGAAATTATTGCTGCGCTATGGCATACACCGAAAGTGATTTTAGATACTTTACAAAATAATGCTGAGATTCTACGTCTATCAGAATTATTTGTTGAAAAAAATCACTGCCTATTCTTGGGTCGTGGAACTGAGTTCCCGATTGCCCTTGAAGGTGCTTTGAAACTTAAAGAGATTTCATATATCCACGCAGAAGGTTATGCGGCTGGTGAATTAAAACATGGTCCATTGGCACTGGTTGATAATGATATGCCTGTGGTGATTCTTGCGCCACAAGATGACATGTTAGATAAACTCAAATCGAATATGGAAGAAGTGCAAGCGCGTGGTGGTGAGTTATTTGTTTTTGCAGATGAAAACAGCGGCATCAAAGCGAAAGATCGTCAACACGTGGTTTATGTGCCAAGTGTGAATGAAATCTTGGCACCGATTGTGTATAGCATTCCAGTACAACTGCTCTCTTATCATGTTGCAGTGCTACGTGGAACAGATGTCGATCAGCCACGTAACTTGGCGAAGTCTGTGACGGTGGAATAATACCCCAATGTAAAAAAGGAGCCTCATGGCTCCTTTTTTTATTTAACATACCCATTAGGATTATTTATCTGCCAATTCCAACTATCTCGCAGCATATCTTCTAAAGAAAATTGAGGTGTCCAATTTAATTCTATTTTTGCTCGACGATTATCCGCAAAACAAACAGCAACATCTCCGCTACGACGTGCTACAAATTCATATTTTATTTCAACGCCATTTACTTGCTCAAATGTGTTTATCACTTGAAGTACTGATGCACCTTTGCCCGTAGCAATATTCCAAGCGCGGCAGCCCTGACTTTTCACACGATTTTTTAACGCACAGATATGTGCATCTGCTAAATCCATAACATGAACATAATCACGTATACCAGTTCCATCTAAAGTTGGATAATCATTTCCAAAAATCGCTAATTTATCTCTTTGTCCTATTGCAACCTGTGTTACATAAGGTATTAAATTATTAGGAACACCATGTGGATCTTCTCCAATCCGTCCACTAACATGTGCCCCAACTGGGTTAAAATAACGTAATAATGCAATCGACCAACGCTCATCACTTGCAGATAACTTTTCCAATAGCTGCTCGACAATATACTTCGTATAACCATAATTATTGGTCGTATTTCCAGTAGGCATATTCTCATCTAAAGGAGATTGATGAGTTTCACCATATACTGTTGCTGATGAACTAAATACAAAATTAAAAACATTAGCTCGCTGCATCGACTTTAAAAGATTTAGAGTTCCTGAAATATTATTGTCAAAATATTCAAAAGGGATTTGCTGACTTTCACCCACTGCTTTTAAACCAGCAAAATGTATCACTGCATTGATTTGATGCATTTGAAAAATTCTATCTAGACACTCCCCATCTCGAATGTCACCTTGAATGAATATTAATGATTGATTTGCTAGAATTTGAACACGTTTAAGCGCTTCTACAGAACCATTGGCTAAATTATCTAAGACTACAACAGAATACCCTTCTTCTAACAACTTCAGACAAGTATGTGAGCCAATATATCCAGCCCCTCCAGTAACTAAAACCTTAAACACTAATTAACTCCAAGCAAAATATTTACTTAATTTTTTTCGTAGTTCCAGAAAATCGTTCCGCACCAACTTCTTGATCTGGTGCATTAATACCCTCCTTTTTTAACATGACCTCAACTGTTTTAAACATAATTTTAAAGTCTAACCAAATTGAATGTGTATTTACATATTGCACATCAAGATCAAATTTTTCTTCCCAAGACAAATTATTTCGACCACTGACTTGGGCAAGCCCCGTCATTCCTGGTTTGACGTCATGACGGCGCATTTGTTCAGGAGTATAATGTTCTAAAAAATCTTTCATCTGAGGTCTTGGCCCCACAATACTCATGTCACCTTTTAGTACATTAATCAATTGCGGCATTTCATCTAAGCTTGTTGATCTTAACTTATGACCAAAAGGTGTAATACGCTGATCATCAGGTAATGGATTACCCCTTTTATCAAAAGCGTCCAACATAGAGCGGAATTTCATCATTTTAAATATTTTTGCATTTTTACCAGGTCTTTCTTGATAAAAGAAGATAGGAGATCCTAAATTTTTACGGACTTTATAGGCCACCAAAAGAAATATTGGGCTTAAAATTATTAATGCTGTTAAAGCAATTAATATATCAACTAACCTTTTCATTTATCAAACCTGCTAAGCCTCAACATGTTGTAAATTTTATAATAAAACTCTAACTTCCTAATTCATGGATTAAAAAAATCTTAAAGTTCGATTTTTAATATATAACCTACAACAATAATTAAATTTAAAATAAATAAATCAAATGTTTAACCGTTACATCTCTAATATATTGCGCTTGGATTTTTTGACGATTCAAGAAAGATAACGATGGATTAAACTCCGAAAAAACTTTTTCAATTTCCTGCTTCAATATTTCTACAGAGCACGGCTGAATCAGTGAAACATTTTCAAATTTGCCTAATGTTGCCGATGCAACTCCTTGTCCACCATAAATGATATATTTTCCAGTTGAAAGATACTCATATAATTTAGATGGCATAGCTGTTGCAAAATCTGGGGTTAGCTGTGCATATAAAATATCGCTGCTGTTATAAATTTCAATCAGCTCATTAAAATTTTTTCTACCCAGAAAATTTAGATTTGAAGCCGCATGATCCGCTAGAGCATAAATACGTTCAAAATCTGTCCCTCCGCCCACAATGTTAAACTTCACATTGGGCAATTGTTTGCTCACTTCAACGAGTGTCGAAAGATCTTGAGCTAAGCCAACATTGCCAACATAAGTCACTGTTTTCTTATGTGACTGATTTTCTAACACTGAACTTAACTGTTCGAATACAGATAAAGATACACCATTCGGTACTTTAATCATATTCTGATAGTTTGAAACATACTTGGAAATATATTCAAATTCATGATCATTCGTTACGCTAATGATTTTAAATCGTTTTAAATTAAAAAGCGCGCATTTTGTAAATATAGTTTTAGCAATTCTGTTAATCAATGATTTAGTATCTAAATACTCCCAGCTTAAATCACGAATATCCAGCACGTTTATTTTATGAGCAGGCAATAAGGCGCTCATATGCAGTAAAAACATGGATGGAATCGTAATTAAGTTGATATCACAGCTCATTTCCTTGGCTTTTTTTAATGCCAAAGATGCAATTTTCATTTCTAATAATGCACGTTTTACGAAAGATGGAATTTTTGTGTCTATAAAAGGAATTTTGTAGTGATTAAAATTCGCATCTTCTAGCAAATGGTAATTGTCATGATCCATTGAAATTAGTTTTACTTCATGGCCTTGCTCAAGCGCCGCATTCACTAAACTTAAAATACGATTCCTTGAAGCATTTTCGCTTTCTAGACTATTTGCACTAATGATACATATCTTAGACATTTTCATCGTCCACATCCATTATGGTAATGCTTATTTTACATTCACCTGATTTTAAAAATATTTTCAAACATAGATTATCTATGGATTTACCAAATTCAGGATGCCATAAAGTATTTAAGAGCTGTGAATCTACCTGCCCCTCTAGATGAAGATAGACTGTCGTATCATCAAGCCTACATTCATACTCATTTGATGATATTTGTTTAATTTGAACATATGGATGAAAATAAAGATAAGAAACCGCCTGATTAAATTGACCTGTAATTTGATCAATTAAGCTGATTTTATGTTCATTAAATGCCACTGATCGCCGATGTGTGACACTTTTTAAGGATTTATACGATGCTACTAATTCATGGATCTGATTGCCCTTGTGAGCTATAGACTCAACTTTAGGACTAACGCGCCTTGCCACCCTGAAGCCTGACCAGATTTCACTCGAGTTCTGACCATCTATTTCAACAGTATTATGTGCAGCAGTTCCTCGCTGTAATAATCGTTCCTTACCTAGACCATATTGAGAGATACCCGAATTTACGATAAATCGCGACCCATTGACACTCAGTTCAAAACTCAACGTGTCTGCATGTGCATGTCCAGGCTGATATGAAGGACCGACTTCAGCAACATCCATCAAGAATTTATAGGTTGGGCGCTGTACGCTCACATAACCACTTGGCTTTAAATAACAATCAACTAAATCTGACGCTGCAACATTCATCCCTAGTTGCTGTGCATAGTCTAATAATTTTGCATACTGTGAGGCTATTCCAAAAGTAGCATCATTAAAGAAAGAGATTTCTCCATCAGGGTGAGTCATTGCATCTAGCCATTGCAACATACTTATAATTTTAGCTGCAAGATGTTGATGATTGATGACCTCTAATTGATCATAGATTTGAGCCAGTTGATAGATATCTAACAAATCTTCAAGAAAGATTGCATGGTACATTGGGGTTAATTCAAAGTTTGCACCATCATCTAATACTTGTTCATCAACCTCTTTACGATAAATTTTTAAACCAAGTTCTAGCCATTTTTGAGATTCAGGCGTTTGAAAATAGAGACCCGCAAAAATCAGTGCTTTAGCATTGGCAAATAAATGATTCGCTAAAATATGCCACTCAACCGTTTTAGACAGATGCTCTACCTGCAAGGCTAAACTGTTCAATTGTGCTTGATCTAAAGGATTGCCCTGCAAACTCCATTTAATCCAGTTTACGATACGAAGGGAGTTTGGATAAGGCTCCCAAGCATTGCCTGAAGAATAAGGATTTTCATCAATCCATTTATGAATTAAATCATCATGCCAGTGTTTACGCTCTACAGCATTTTCTGCATTGAGATCATCAAAATAATGTAAATTATAGAGCCATAATTTTTCTTGCTGATTAGTATTCCAATCCTCAGCCGTATTTAACTGACCTAAATGATTTAGAAATACAAACTGTGTTGGACTGAGCATACTAATAGGCTTGGCTATTGTATTGTGCCAACTTCGGGCTACATTTCTAAGCTGAATGTTAAATACTGTTTGCTTCGTTTTTGGCTTAAGCAAAAGATAATGTAAACGATAGTATATTTGTATAAATTTTAAATACTTAACAGTATTTATTAATCTTAATACTTTCATTTGGACTCTTCTATCAAATTCTCGATTGCATTAAATAAATCATCATTTTTCAAATTAAAAAGCTTTGTTCCAGCAGGCCTAGAAACTACATCAGTCGCTAAGACTGGACAATCAAAAAATAACGACTCCTTCAAACTTACTGAATCGCCATCTGTTGTCGTTATGCGTAGAAAAACCAGTCCAGATTTAAATAGTGGCCAAATAGGAGTATTGTTTGTTAATAAAATGAAGTTGTTATACTTACTTTGCAAATTTTCTGACATCTTCCTGATTTTTAAACCAAATTCATCATTAGAGAATTCAGCAATTGCCATAACGAATATTAAATCTGGATGCTCATTCGCCAGTCTGTCATAAGCTTTTAATGTAAGTTCCAAGCTATAAATATCTTGTCCAGAAATATCTAAATTTGTTTTTGATGCACTAGCGATTACTAAATTTTTTTTAAAAAGATTACTTTTTAATTTATCTGGATAAATAGAATTAATAATATTATCGGCTTCTTCAACATTAGGTGGAATAAATGCCTGTTCTATTTTAAAATTTAAATTATTATAAAAATTAATTTTTTTATAATTATCTTTTAAATGCGAGCTAACCAATACTATCTCTTTAGCATTTTTTAAAAATTTTAAACAAATACTTTTCTTAAAACCACCAAAATTTTCGATATGTCTAGACGTATTATGATCAATAAAATAAAAACCTTTGGTCTTACAAATTACCGCAATAAAAACAATTAAAAAGTTAAATGTACTAATATATATAAGATCTTTCTTAAAAAGAAAGGTATATATAATTTTCCATAAAGTATTTAGGTTTGGTTCAATTACACAAACGTCATAATCTTTCTGAAGTAAACCAACTTTTCTTTTATTAAATATAGTAACTCCACCTGTAGGTTCAGGTAATGTACCAATAAAATATAATTTTTCTTTCATTACATTACAATCCAAGTTCTTTTAAAAAAATATTTACAGAATTGGAAATACTAATGGAACTAAAATTTTCTTGAAAAACTTGTAAAGCTTTTTCTTCATTTGCTTCAAATTTAATTTCTCGAATAGAATCTAAATTTTTATCATTAACAATATATCCAGCCTGTTCGATTAAATTTTTATAAGAAGTAATACCTTTAGTTGAAATTACATTAACTCCACATGATAAATACTCAGCGAGTTTAATTGGCGAAGCAACATTATTTACTACAATGTCATCCCTAATTAAAAAACCAAAAGAAGCCGCAGATAAGAAATTTTCAATTTCTTGTTTAGAGGATAATGATACTACTGATGTCACTTTTAATAATTTTGCTGTAGCTAGTTCTTTCAATTGAGCATGGCACACTGCTAAATCATTAGTTGCTACTGAAAATTTAGCTTCATTATTATTCTCAACAATTATATTCATCATTTTTATAATTATATCAAAATTTTGCCATTTTGACATGCCGCCAATATAACAATAGTTATTCTGATCACGTTTAACACTTTTATTTATTTTTAAATCCGAAAAGCAAGGAATGACAATATTTTTTTTCTTATTAAGAAAAGGCTTTTTTTGATAAAATGTTTTCATATAAGGAGAAACATATATATGTGAATTACTTAAAAATAATGCAACATACTCCAATATCCATATAATCATATATTTTATATAAGATTTATGTTTTAAATAACTTTCATGTGGCGATGACCCCTGAACCCAAAAAATTATATGTGGTCTTCCAAAATTTATAAAAAAAGTTAAAATTACTTGATACATGTCTGAACAGACGATGTATTTTTCATTAGATAAATTATTATCTATTTTTCGGCAATTTGTTCTAGAACTAAAAACTTGAAAAATTCTCTGATATGCCAAATCAACAGCTGAATTTTTTTTTACTTTATAAAAGTTAAACAAGATCATCTTACTTACCTGATTTAGACATACAACCCAAAGCAAACCAAAAGATTGCTACATATGGTAGATAACTAACAAAAACCAATGGTTCTACAAATGTAACAATAAATGAAGCTATGATAAGCTGATAGAAAGCAAAGACATTTTTTCTCTCTTTCCAGGAAATTTTAAATGCATTAGCTATAAAAAAAGTTAAACATGTAAAGTAGAGTATAAAAAATATTATACCAAAATTAGCTATTATATTCATCCAAACATTATGAATATCTTTATAATCATATCCATAATCAAATAATGTATATCCACCTTTATATGCAGTACCTATTAATAGATTTTCTTTTATAATTTCAATAGCAGTTAGACCAGCATCTCCTCTACCTGTAGTAAAATCTGCACTTTTATCAAAAATCATACCCAAACGACTATTTTGTATTAAAAAATACTTAATAGTATCAAAATAATAATAAATTAATAATGAAAAACTTACTATAAAAATACTAGATTTAATATATCCAATTTTTTTTACAAAATTCAATAATAAAAAAGAAAAAATTATTATAGTTCCAGTTTTCCCATCGGAAATAAAAACTGAAAGTAGTATTAAAAACAGAACAAAAAAGCATATTAATCTATCAAATCTACTTTTAACATTATAAAAAAGATATAAAAACAGAAAGTACAAAATAATTAAAGAAGTATTCCAACCTGTTCTACCTATATTATATCCATTATTATATAAATTTAAATCAAAAACACTTACACCATAATCAATATTATATACATAGTTTAATGAATCATTGAATTTGGCCAAAACAACCCACAATAATCCAAGTATTAAAATAATTGAAGAAAACCTACTAAACTTAGAAAAATTCAGATTATCAAATCCAACATAATAACCCAAAAATGCATAACACATCGAAAATATAACTGACAATAAAAACACAAACTGTATATTAAATATTAATAAGCTATAAAAAATAGATACAATTAATATTATTAATAAAAAAACTCCATTTTTTTTTAAAAAGAACTCTCCATTAGTATTTAAAAAAACATACATAGAAAATAAAAGGAAAAAACCATTTATTATTAAATGAACCCAAAATAGGCTCCCAACAAAAGGAACATAATAAAATATTGACAGTATAAATGATGCTAAAATTATATCTGACAAACTTTTTTTAAAATGATTTTCCATTTAAAACCTTTTGAAAATAAAAAATTGTAATACAATTACAAAAAGGTAACTTAATGATGTTCCAACAAATATAGCAGAATAATCTAGTCGGCTTTCAAAAAAAATATAACTAAAAATAAGGGTTAAAAATGCCCAAATTAAATTAATATAAAATCCGTACCTTGGTTTTCCAACTGACAACCAAAAACCAGAAAAACTAGAAGCCAATATATATAAAAAGGATGACGTCATCATAGAATAATACATTAAATTTAAACTATAACTTACTTCAAAATCTGAGATAAGAAATATTATACTTTTAAATAATATTAAAAATACTGCAACAAATAATCCAAACAAAAAATAAAATTTAAAAATTTTATTTATATTATTCCTATCCTCATTTAATTTAGATATTAGAAAACCAACTAAAACTCCAGGAAAAAAAACTATCAGATTATATATTTGAAAAAACCAGGAAAACTCACCTAATTTCTCATATGACAATCCATAGTATTTTCCTAAATTAATACAAATAAAATATACTGGAGCTACACATAATGCCGATAAAAATATCGGAAGTGAGTTTTTCCTCAAATATTGAATGTTTTTTTGAGAAAATATTAAAGCTAAAGATTCTTTTTTTATAAAAATCAAGCCATCTGACTTATACAAATTCAAGGAAAGTAAAATAAATCTATATAATAAAAGCGCAAACAAGGCACCGAAGATATTATATTTTTTTATAAAAAAATAAATAAGTGGAAGCATAACTATAAAACTTATAATTGCATTTACTGCCATATTCTTATAATTTTTAGTAGCATACATTTTACCTTCAACTAAGGCTGATGCTCCCATAAAAAAGGATATAAAAATAGCTAAAATATAATATAAGTTATAATTAAAACATAACACTAACAAAGCTAATATAGAAAGAATTACTAATATTAAAAAATGAGAGGCTAAAATAGCCTCTTTTTCTAAATTATTTTTTATATTAGAAGAATATGCTTGATTCACTGACAAGCCTCCACCACATATAAAAAATATACTTAAATTTGCAATTAGCATAGTATAATAAGAGAATAAGCCATAATCATGCTTACTCAACATAAGCAAGCCTAAATAGCTTGATAACAATATGCTAATTTTAGAAAATAAGTTATATATTACAGAATAGATTAGGCCTCCCACTACAGCAGAATTCCTTTTGTATCCACAATATATTTTGATGCAATTATAAAATTATTTTTAAATTCTTTATGATCAACTAAAATCAAATGAATATCAGCCATTTGCCTTTCATCTAAAGAAATCAAACGTACATTATCTGGTAATTTTTGTGGCAATTCACAAATATTAGGCTCAATTGCTAAAATATTTAGGCCTTGTTCAGCTAACTGTTTAGTAATTTCTAAAGCAGGGCTTTCACGCAGATCATCAATATTCGGTTTAAATGCCAAACCATAACAAGCTACTGTTACATCCTTTATTGTTTTTTCAGGGTTCGCTTGCAAAAATTCAGCAATCTTAATTTTAACCTGATCTATCACCCATTCAGGTTTCGCATCGTTTACTTCACGTGCAGTGCGGATTAAACGCGCTTGCTCAGGTGTTTTTGCCACAATAAACCATGGATCAACTGCAATACAGTGACCGCCTACGCCTGGCCCAGGTTGTAAGATATTGACACGCGGATGACGGTTTGCTAACGCAATCAATTCCCAAACATTAATATCTAACTTATCGCAAATTACAGACAGTTCATTTGCAAAAGCAATATTGACATCACGGAAAGAGTTTTCCGTAAGTTTACACATCTCAGCTGTACGTGCATTTGTTTCAATACAACCACCTTGTACAAAAGTTTTGTACAACTGGCTTGATGCAGCTGAACATGGCGCAGTCATACCACCAATGATACGGTCATTGCTGATAAGCTCTAACAATACTTTACCTGGAAGAACACGTTCAGGACAATGAGCGACACGGATATCAGATGCTTCGCCTTCTTGCTGTGGAAAGCTTAAATCTGCACGTGCTTCGCTCAACCATGCAGACATTTGCTCAGTTGCGCCAACAGGTGAAGTAGACTCTAAAATAACCAAATTGCCTTTAGCCAAATAAGGTGCAAGTGCTTTTGCTGCTGCTTCAATATATTTTAAATCAGGTTCATGATCATCTTTAAATGGCGTAGGCACAGCAACAATATAAGCATCCGCTTCTACAGGTATGGTTTGCGCAGACAACATGCCTTTTTCTACAACGTCTTTAACCAGCGCATCTAGGTCAGGTTCTACAATATGTACTTTACCTTGGTTAATCATGTCTACTGCGTGCTGATTCACATCAACACCTGTAACTTTAATCCCATGCGCCGCAAATGTCGCAGCAGTCGGCAAGCCGATATAACCCAAACCGATGACACAAATATGTTCAAATTTATTATTCATAATACGACTTATACTTACTCAGTTATTTTTTAAAAATTCAATAATTTGCTGACAAGACGTACCATCACCATACGGGTTATGGGCTTCTGCCATTTGATTGTATAACGCGGTATCTTCAAGTAATTCAGAGACAGATTTTTCAATGATCACAGCATCTGTACCTACCAGTTTTACAGTTCCTGCATCTACTGCTTCTGGACGTTCAGTCGTATCACGCATCACCAAAACAGGCTTACCTAAAGAAGGTGCTTCTTCTTGAATACCGCCAGAATCGGTCAAAATTAAATAGCTGTGATTCATTAAATAAACAAAAGGCAGATAATCCTGCGGTGCAATTAAATGAATGTTTGAAATACCAGATAACAGCTCATTTACAGGTTTTTGCACATTCGGATTTAAATGTACTGGATATACAATTTGTACATCTGAATATTTTTTCGCAATATTTGCCAATGCTTGGCAGATATTTAAAAAGCCTTGACCAAAGTTTTCACGACGGTGTCCTGTCACTAAAATCATTTTTTTACTTTGATCTAAAAAGCTGAATTGCGATTTAAAATCAGCAATAATTTTATGATCAGTTTCTACTTTTTCTTTAACATTCAGCAATGCATCAATTACAGTATTACCCGTAATAGTAATATTATTTGGATTAATATTTTCTTTAATTAAATTATTATAAGAAGATTGTGTAGGTGCAAAATGATAATTAGCAAGTGAGCCAGTTAGCTTACGGTTTGCTTCTTCTGGCCATGGTGAGTAAATATCACCTGTACGTAACCCAGCTTCCACATGACCAATCTTCACTTTGTGATAATACGCCGCTAAAGATGCTGCAAATGTTGTTGCTGTATCGCCATGAACTAGAACAACGTCTGGGAGCCACTCATCAAATACTCCCTCCAGCCCTTTTAAAACACCCGATGTCACATCTGATAATGTCTGACCAGGCTTCATCAAATTTAGATCAAAATCAGGTTTTAAATTAAATAATTCTAACACTTGGTCTAACATTTGACGGTGTTGACCGGTAACACAAACCTTTGTTTCAAAAAAATTATTATTTTCTTTCAACTTTATAGCTAAAGGTGCCATTTTTATGGCTTCAGGACGTGTACCAAAAACCAGTAAAATTCTTTTCACAAACTACCCTTAAATTCAATTATCGATATAAAAATGTTTTAACTTACTGAACTATTCTATCAATTTTAAAATTCCATTAAAATGCTAGAAATGTTGATTTATATTATTTTTTGGCTGATTTAAAACCACTAACATATTGAGATAACAATATGTATAGTTTTTTTGTTTCAATATCATTGTTATAAATACTAATCAACTCATTAAAAGCATTTAAGATAACCACATAAGATCTATAATTTTCAAATGATTTTAAAATCCGCTCATGCCCAGTTTTCTCTACATTATCCGAATCAATCAACAGCTCTTCATACAATTTTTCACCTGGCCGTAAGCCCGTGAATTGTATCTCAATATCACCCTGTCCAGTTTCATTGATAGCTCGAAGACCACTTAAACGAATCATTTGTTTAGCTAAGTCTATTATTTTAACTGGCTCGCCCATATCAAGCAGAAATACATCACCACCTGTCCCCATCGCACCTGCCTGAATCACGAGTTGAGCTGCCTCAGGAATGGTCATAAAATAACGCGTGACTTCCGGGTGCGTTACTGTAACAGGCCCGCCTTTAGCAATCTGCTTTTTAAACAAAGGAACAACAGATCCCGAAGAACCTAATACATTCCCAAAACGGACAATACTGATTTGGGTGTTTGGATGTGTCGATGCCAAGCCCTGACAATACAGCTCTGCCATGCGTTTAGAAGCACCCATGACATTGGTTGGACGCACAGCTTTATCAGTTGAAATTAAAACAAAAGTTTCAACATTTTGATTCACTGCGGCATCGACACTACGCTGTGTGCCAATGGACGTATTATAAATACCTTCAAATGGGTTTGCCTCCACTAGAGGCACATGTTTATAAGCCGCCGCGTGATAAACCGTTTGTACCGCATACTGTTGCAATATACGCTCTAACTTCGGCTGATTGGTGACAGAACCTAATACTGAAATAATTTGTATATCAGATGCCTGCAATTCACGGTCTATCGAATACAAGGCAAATTCAGACATTTCAAACAGCACCAGCATTTTCGGCTGATGCTTCACGATCTGACGGCAAAGTTCAGAGCCGATCGACCCTCCTGCCCCTGTCACCATGACCACTTTATTTTTAATATTCTTTTCTAACAATTCAGGTTTCGGCGGTACAGGATCACGTCCAAGTAAATCAATAATATCCACTTCACGAATATCAGAGACTTGGACTTGACCATCCACCAGTTGCGTTACCCCTGGCAGTTCCATAATTTTGACATCTGCCGTATCAAAAGACTCAATAATCTCTTTTTTCCGTGCACGACCAACGGAAGGCATGGCAAGTAAGACTTCTTCAATACCAAATTTACCCAATTTGGTTTGTGCTTTTGTCGGTGAATAAATCTTTAAACCGCTTAATGACTGCCCTTGTAAAGAGCGTTTATCATCGATAAAACACACCGGTAAATAATCATCTGAACGGTTTAGCGCTGCGGCAATTTGCTGACCTGCTAAACCTGCGCCATAAATTGCAACGCGTTTACGGCTCTGTTTTTTTGCGAAGGTTTTGAGGGTTGCGTAGCGAATGACGGCACGGCTCCACCACATGTATGAAAACAGCATAAAGCCATACATGAGCGGAATACTCATGGGAATAAAAGCGACATTCAATTTTTTAATCGTGTACAAGGCCACGATTTGAATAAATGTCCCGATTAATATCCGCAGTAAGTAGTCTTCATTAAAAGAACGGACAATTGCGCGGTAAATCCCCAGCAAAGCAAAAATAGCAATGCCACAAATACCGACATAGATATACCAAGCATCTAAGCCTTGCATGACCTGTACATTCGGACGCGCCAAACGAATGGCATACGCCAGCCACATCATCAACGGTAAAACACAGATATCCATCAGCACCAAAACGATTTGTTTTTGGCGACGCGGTAATGATGCTATAGATCGGATAATGTCTTTCACAACGTGCTCGAATCAGGTCAAAGGAATATTCGCGCCTAATATTATACGCGCTTTTCAGGTTTAGATTTTTGCGATGACTTGCGTAATAGCATCCACTGTTTTTTGCATGCTGGCATCCGACAATGTTGGATGTACAAGGAACATCAAACTGCTTTCACCGAGTTGTTTTGCTTGTGGCAATGATTGTTTTGGACGCCATGCTGTGCCATCAAAAGCTTTTTCTAAATACACTTCTGAACATGAACCACTAAAGCATGGAACTGCTTGAGATGAAATTTCCGCCATGATGCGGTCACGTGACCAGCCTTCTGGCAAAGCATCAACATTGACTTGCACATAGCATTTATAAGCGGCATGTACATAATCGTTTGAAGGTTTCGCTACGGTAAAATAAGGGCTACTTTCAAATACAGCTTGGATACGCGCCATATTAGCATTACGTTTTTCCGTCCATTCAGGCATTTGTTTGAGTTGCAGACGACCAATCACAGCTTGCATTTCCATCATGCGCCAGTTAGTACCAAATGAATCATGCAACCAACGGAAGCCCGGTGGATGTTGCTTGTTATAGACGCTATCAAAGTTTTTGCCGTGATCTTTATACGACCACATTGTTTTCCAAAGACCTTCATCATTGGTGGTGACCATCCCGCCTTCACCGCCTGTAGTCATAATCTTGTCTTGACAGAATGACCATGCGCCAATATGACCAATTGAACCTGCCGATTTACCTTTGTACATCGCGCCATGTGCTTGGGCACAGTCTTCAATTACAAAAATGCCTTTTTCCTCAGCCAATTGCATGATTGGGTCCATATCACACATCCACCCTGCCAAATGCACACAGATAATGGCTTTGGTATTCGGTGTAATCACTGCTTCAATGGTACGGCGTGAGAT
Organism: Acinetobacter sp. YH12219; assembly: GCF_013417875.1. Taxonomy (NCBI): domain Bacteria; kingdom Pseudomonadati; phylum Pseudomonadota; class Gammaproteobacteria; order Moraxellales; family Moraxellaceae; genus Acinetobacter; species Acinetobacter sp. YH12219. The sequence continues at coordinate 22,156 of NZ_VPDC01000024.1, read as the reverse complement.
ATTCTGTGAATCCAGTTCAACATCAGCAAAAATAGGATTGGCACCTGCGGTGACAATTGAACTTGCTGAAGCCAAGAAAGTCCGTGAAGTGACAATCACATCATCACCTGCACCAATACCCAAAGCTTTGAGGGCTAAATCGAGTGCTACTGTACCATTGGCAACGGCAACTGCATGCTGAGTTCCTGCAAACTGTGCAAATTCCTTTTCGAATTCACGGCATTCCTGACCTGTCCAATAATTTACTTTATTGGATAATAGGACTTTTGACACCGCATCGGCTTCTACTTGGGTAAAGCTTGGCCAAGGCTCAAATGCACTGTTTAACATGGAGTTTTCCCAGTCTAAAAATCTAGTTTAAAAATCTATTTTGAAGTCAGAATTCGGGCGGGATTACCCACCACGGTGACGCCTGCGGGTACACTTTTGGTCACGACAGCACCCATACCCACAATCGCACCTGCACCAATCACTAAAGGCTGATCAGGTGTGCCCTGCTTAATCATCGCACCCGCGCCAATATAGGCATGTGCATGTATATGAATATTGCCGTTACATTTTACGCCTGGTGCGAAAGTAACGAAATCCCCAATCACACAATCATGCTCGACATAACTGTATAAATTGGCATGAAAACACTTGCCGATTTTGACATTTGAGCCAATGGTGACAAAGGGACTCAAAGCAGAACCTTCAGCGAGTTCTATCTGATCCATTAAAACCACATTGTCCGCAGTGATCGACCAAAGCTGAATGCCATCCGCTTCTAAACGCTGAGCGATTTTTTCACGCACACGACTATTGGCAATCGCAATTTGCACGTATTTTGTCGATGCAAATTCATTTAGAAACGCTTGGTAATTCATGGCACGATGACCATTGACTGAAGCAATGTCTGTTAAAGCATCATCGATAAAGATAATTTCAGACGCATCACCTTGACGTGCCAATTGCTGACGCGCGACAGGCATCAGGCTACGCCCACAACCTGAAGCCCCATAAATCGCATAGAGTGTTGTCATTATTTTTGTTCCGGTGTGCCGGTAAATTTTGTCATGGTTGCCTCGCCTTCAGCACTAATATCATCCTTGGCAATCACTTTTTTCACGGTTTTTAGCATGATTTTAAAATCCAGCCATAAAGACTGATTTTCCACATACCATGTGTCTAGCTCAAACTTTTTTTCCCATGAAATGGCATTACGACCATTCACTTGAGCATGCCCTGTGATGCCCGGACGCACGTGATGACGTTTCGCTTGTTGCGTATTATAAAGGGGCAAATATTCCATCAATAATGGACGTGGCCCGACAATACTCATATCACCCTTAATCACATTCCACAGTTCTGGCATTTCATCCAAACTGGTGGCACGAAGCATTTTACCAAATGGCGTGAGGCGTTCACTGTCCGGTAATGGATTGCCATCCGTATCAAGTGCATCTTTCATGGTGCGGAACTTGATCATCTCAAACGGTTTGCCATGCAAGCCCGGACGAACCTGACGAAACAGAACCGGTGAACCGAGATTCTTTTTCACCTTATAAGCCACTAAAGCATAAACAGGAGACAGCAGCACCAGCGCAGATGATGCGATAACAATATCCAATAAACGCTTTAACATGGTTCGCTCTTGAGGTTAGATAAAGATGGGAAAATGGTATCCATTTCTAGCAATGATTATACCCTGTTCGACGCCATCAGATTTGTAAAATATTTCAACGGTCAAAGGGACTCAAGTAGTCGCTGTTCTAAAACCGCCAAACAATATAGCTGTTTAGAGATCTATCCAACGACGATTGACTGCATGCCCTGGGTTATTCATGCTGATCACCTTCGCGTAGTTTCCTACTGCAGTTGCATTTTCAGGAATGTCTTTCGTCACCACGCTGCCCGCACCGATAGTGGCATTATTGCCAATTTTGACATGCTCAATGATGCAAACATTCGGCCCAATATAAACATTATCTCCAATTTCTGCTGCTTGACGGCCGCCATTGGCACCAATCGTTGTAAATTGCGACAAATTCACATTATTGCCAAGCACAGTCGTAGGGTTAACAACCAATGGTCCACCATGACCAATATATAAGCCATAACCAATTTGAGTTGTGGTATGAATATCTATGCCGTACTGCTTTTTTTTATAATAATAAATCGGATAAGCCAGCTTCGCCCAAAATGATTTTGCACTGGCTAAACGCAGCCAAAATGAAAAATTAAAACCACGATTGAATAAATAAGTTTTCAAAAAGGTTTTCAAACTGACATGACCGGTATAACGGTATAAATCACTTTTTATATATTTTAAAGTCATCTGGATCGCCTCTTAAATTGGATGAATCGCCTTTAATGGATATCCATTTCAGCCATCATGTGCTTATTCACTTGATGCACATCATATTTATTCAGCGCAATTTCACGTGAACGCTGTCCCATATATTCAATCAATTTTGGATCTTCAATAAAGTACTGCATGCTTTGCACCAAATCTTCGACTGATTTCACCGCAACCAAATAACCATTCACACCGTGCGATACTGTTTCACGGCAACCCGGTGCATCGGTGGTAATAATCGCACGCCCCATCGCCATCGCCTCTAATACCGTACGTGGCGTGCCTTCACGGTAGGAGGGCAACACGTAGACCGAGCTTTCCGCAATTGCAGGACGGACATCACTGAGTTTGCCCCAATATTTAAGGCGATCATCGGCAATCCATTCATCGAGTTCGGCTTGAGAAATAGCTGATGGATTATCATCAATCCAACCGACCAAATGAAATTCCGATTCAGGATATTGTGCTTTGATGATGCGCGCCGATTCAGCATATTCGCGCACACCTTTATCACCCAAAAGCCGTGCAATGAGTAAGAATGAGACTTTGACCTGCCCTTGTTCATTTTTGGGTAAAGGCATAACATCAAAGTCTTGCACATTCACCCCTGAGCCATTCACCACCACCGTCGGTTTACTAACATCCAGTAAGTGCATCTCTTGGAACAGCTTTAAATCATCTGGGTTTTGGAAAAAGACTTTGTCGCTACGTTTGAGCGCTTGCGCATATAAGCCATGCACCATTTTTTGGAATACACTGCGCTTGCCAGATTCCACATTTTGAAAAGCGTAGCCCAGACCAGTAATTAAAGCAAAACGATGCGGTACTTTCGCAAGCCAAGCCGCGAGCGTGCCGTAAATGACCGGTTTAATGGTATAGGACAGCACGTAGTCAGGTTTAATTTGACGAATTTGCTGATACAGGTTTTTGAGTAATTTTAAGTCTGCAACTGGATTGGTGCCCGTACGCTGCATGGGAATCTCATGTAGATGATAGCCAAGGGCTTGCAGTTTTTGCTGTTCTTCAGGAAACCTGGCAAACTCAGGTGCCATGATGTGAATTTCATAACCTCGGGCAGAAATCGCTTCTAATAACTTGCCACGAAAATTGAGTACCGATGGCAAAAAACTGCTGATCATTAAAAACTTCATGCCTGTTGGCTCCACATCTGCATATATTGACGGCTAACAGTTTCAATACTGAAATTCTGCTTTACCCGTTCACGCGTCGCCTGTTTTAAACTTTGTTTTTCTGCTTCTGTCTTTTGTACATATGCCAAAATGGCATCCGCCAAAGCTTGCGCATTACGTGGTGGAACAATACTTCCTAAATCCTGCACAATATATTTGGCATCGCCAACATCTGTACTAATACATGGCAGTCCCGATGCCATCGCTTCGACCAACACATTCGGGAAGCCTTCTGTAATTGAAGTCATGAGGAATGCATCGATGGATTGATAAAAAGCTGGCATATCTGAGATTTGATCCAGTAAATGGACTTTTTCGGCATCTAATTGATGCTGCTCAAATAAAGCTTTGACGTCCGCGTTATCTAAACTCGCCCCACTACCCGCAATTTTAAAGATGATATTTTCATCTTTAAGTAAACCCATGGTTTCAAATAAATACGGATAGCCTTTTGCCGAATGGTAACGTCCGGCAAAGCCAATCACGGTTGGCTGATGCAATTCTGGGTTCGGCTGAAATTTATCGAGAAACACACCATTGGCGATCACTTGGCTATTTGGATTTTGAATGCCAAATGCTTGGTGCTGCTCTAATGAAGAATGCGCACAATAAATAATGCTGTTCGGTTGTTTTGATAAAATTTTACTTAAACTTAAAGCAATCTTGGTACTGATCGATTCATCTTTCGGGGAAGCAAGCGAGTGATGAATGCCCCACACGACTTTTGGTTTTTTTGCTAAGCCAATGACGCTCAAACTGGTTAAGGCATTGGCATGGTACATCCAACATTGCACGGTTTGAGGTTGTAACTGTTTCAGCAATTTACGTAATTTTTGAATCGTACTCAGCGTATTGATGCCATTCCAGCCTAAAGCATAATGTGACTGACAACGATCGAGCGTGCTTTGATAGATGCTCGATGTTTTCATTAAACTGATGATCACGTGCTGATATTGGTTTTCAGTATATTGAATCAGACGCGACAGCATCATTTCTGCACCGCCCACCCCTGCAAAGTTGGTGATCACATGCACCATCAACGGTTTGCTCATGTTGCAGACTCCATCATGTTTAAGTACTGCTGCAATACCGTTGCTTTGTGGAATTGCTGAATATGGGCTTCAAAATTAGCTTCTGAATAATGTACATAATCAGCAAAAATTGCCTGTTGCATAGCTTGTGTCAAACCTGCTTGATCATTGCATTCAACCAATAAGCCAAATTTAGCATGGTCTAAAATTTCCATTGGTCCACTTGGACAATCAGTACTGACCACCTTCACTTTGGAAGCAAGCGCCTGAATCAGCACACCTGGTAGACCTTCCCAATTGGAGCTTAAAACAAATAGCGAAGCATATTTAAAATAGGCATACGGGTTTGAATTAAAGCCAGGTAAATCCACCACATCGTTTAAGCCTAAGTCCGATACTAAAGCTTCAAATTCAGTACGCAGTTCACCCTCACCTAAAATGATCAGACGAGTTTCAGAATGCTGATCATGTAAAGCGTTAAAGGAACTGATCAGAAAACCAAAATTTTTCGCTTCAGTCAGACGCCCTACTGCCAAAATCACTTTATTGCTTTCATTGAAAAATTTGTGTGTGACGGGCACTTTGAGTTTTTCAAAATAGGCATCATCCAGTACAGGGTTATAAATGGTGCTCAGGTTATTTTTCTTATAAACATAATATTCACGAAAATCGGCTTCTACACCTTTAGAGACACAAACCACTTGCTGTGCCATGGGATACGTCCAATTCACCAAAGTTTTTAAAACAAATTTAGCGAGACCCTGTAATTTCAAATTCTTAGACGGCGTCGATACTTCACGGAAGATTAAAGCGGTTTGCACGCCTGCCAGCTTTTTGGCAATACCTGCCACAATATTGGTATGGGTTTGCGTTGCCACCAAGCAGTCATATTGCTCAGCTTTCAGCTTCATCTTTAAGGGTGTGATGCTATTCATCACCCGACCGCAATTAAAATTCACCAATTGAATTTTCCGGCTGACTTCAGGCAACAACTTGGCTTTATCACCTGTGACATCACACACGCCCAAATGAATATTCAGACCTTGTTCTGCAAAGCTGTTCGCCAGTTGAATGACTGTACGTTCTGCACCGCCACCGCCCAAGCTTGGCAAAAAGAACATGACTTTATTCAACATAATCAGACCTAAATTTTAAAATGGGAGAATATTAATGCGGTGTTTTTGAGGCTTGAATGGCCATAGCGCGCTCAACCCGCTCACGATAATCCGTGATGCCGACAAGTTCACTGTCACTGGCACAGGTACTTTGAATTTTGGCTTGATAGTCTGCAAAACTGGATACCACTTTGGCAGGCACACCAATCGCCACGCTATGATCAGGGATGTCTTTGGTCACCACTGAGCCTGCACCAATGACAACATTTGAGCCAATACTCACACCGGGCATAACGATTGTATTGACCCCAATAAATACATGCGAACCGACTTGAATTGGTGCAAAGCGTTGGTAGCGCTTGCCTTGCTCATCATGAACCAAACATGTACTGCCGTCATGGGTAATAAATTTCACCCCTGAGGTCACGGTCACATGATCACCAAGGCTGACCAAAAATGGTTCTGAGCCCCAGCTTTTAATATAAATTCGGCAGTTTTCCCCGACTTTTACACCTTTTTTACGTGCATAAGCCACACTGCCTTTTGCCATAAAATAAGCCAAATCAAACAGCTGTCGAAACGCAGAAACCATAAATGACATACACAGTACCTGAATGGAGCGAGGCAACTTAAAAGGAGGAAAATAAGTCAGCTATTTTACGCTGAAAATCCACTTTACGATATGGAAAACGCAGTCACGATGCAGGATGAAAAAATAAGATCAGAGCGATTTGATTTTTTTGGCAGGACTGCCGACATAGACACCCGAGTCGTCCAAAGGTTTCGACACGAGGCTACACGCGCCAATCACCGAATCACTTGGAATTTTCACACCATCAAGTACCGTCACCCGCGCACCAAGCCAAATATTTTCACCTAAACTGACCCCTTGTTTAGTGATGGCATCTTTCACCAACAAATCGGGTTCACCAAACTTATGATTGCTCGCAATGATGATACTCTGCGTGCCGATACGGGTATTATCGCCAATGCTCACACCGCCACAACCATTGATAAATGACTTAGAATTGATACTCACGTCTTTGCCAATAGACACCTTGCCACCAAAGCATTTGATATAACAGCTTTCACCAATAAAACTGTTATCCGCGATTTCTAAAATTGCGCCTTGCTCGACAATTAAACTGACATGATCGCCAATATAAACATTCTGACCGATTTTGACCTGACCGCTGATATCGACCGTACAGGCTTTGCCGAAATAACGAAATTTCGTGCCAAAAGCCACATTATAAAATTGCTGACGGCATTGTGCAGTGAACCAATTCATCAGTTTTAACAGTTTAAAAAACATCAGCTTTTGTTTCTCCACACCACATATAAAATGGCAAAGTTATAAATAATTAACGCCACAGGCACCGCCAGGAGCATATAAATTTTATCAGCACATAAAACATATAAGCCTGCAAATAAAGCGAACTTAATCATGAGTTCAACAATTTGCAGTTTAAATAATACTTGGCTATTGCGCTTGGCAATTAAATAAGCCGAACTTGGCGGATTACAAAAAACCGCCCAATAGCCCAACGCTAAAATTTGAAAATAGGTCGAAATCCCGACCCATTCAGAACCGAAAATCCATAGATATACCGATTCAGGCAAGATAAAGAAAATTGCAAAAAGAGGCAGTGACACCAAGCTTAAAAGCACACTTGCCTTTAACGCATTATTGTTTGAATCCGTGCTTTTAAACTTACGGATAAAAAATTGACGTAAAGTCTGTGAAATCAGATTGATCGGCACACGTAAGGTACGCTCGACAATGGCATAGAAGCCCATTGCCTGCACACCCACAAAATGCGACACCACATAGTATGGCAAGTTATGTGAAAAACTATTCAGCAAGGCATGCGGTGTATTGGCGTAAATGAAATCTTTATAATTTTTAAACGCATGCCAACTGACTTGATAAAGTTGATGTTTCAGTAAATAAATCAGCACCGCCACAATCATGATAATCGAACTAATGTTATAACTATTCACCAAGCTGATCTGCATCACGAATGGCAACGAGAGTTGCACTAACACGACAATGGCATTTCTAAAAATATTTAAACCTGCACAAAAATATTCTTTATGCGCTGCAAATTGATAGTTATACAGACTTTGAATCAAAGTGTTGGCAAGTATGCCTGTGGCAACAGCCCCTGCCATTTCAATATTTAGAATAAAACTAATAACAATACCGCTAACAATCGCGATGAAAGTTGAAAATACTACCCCTTCAAAGATCAGGCTTTTTTTATCACCTTCTTCGGCAACCAATAAAGCTTGATCAAGACGTAAATTCGCCACCGTCGATATAACACTGACTATCGCCAATGCAATCCCGTAAGCCCCAAAGTCAGCAACAGAATATAGGCGTGTTAAAACAGGAAGTGCGATAAATGTCATTATCGCACCTGCCAGTAAACTTAAGGTAATCAGCCCAATCGACTGATACTTTGCGAAAATTTTCGCAATCATCTGTTCAATATCATTTTAAGTTGTTTACGTACCAACGCATCGCCAGTTGAATGCCTTCGGCAATTTTGAACTGCGGTGCATAACCCAAGCCTTGCTCAATTTTGGCAATGCTGGCTTGTGAATGACGTACATCACCAGCTCGGAAATCACGGTACACAGGATCGCGCTCAAAGTTCACCGCATTTTCAGCAAGTGCCACCTGAATGGCACGATATAACTCATTCAACGTAGTACGGTCACCCACAGCCACGTTATACACTTGGTTTTTTGCCTCATCTGATGCAGTCGCCGCCAAGATATTGGCTTGAACCGTATTATCAATAAAACAGAAGTCACGACTGGTTTCACCGTCACCGTTGATGAAGACATCTTCGCCAGCAATCATTGCAGCTGTCCACTTAGGAATTACTGCAGCATAAGCACCATTTGGATCTTGACGCTGACCAAAGACATTGAAATAACGCAAGCCAATCGCTTTAAAACCGTAGCTACGTGCAAAGACGTCAGCATACAACTCATTAACATATTTCGTTACGGCATAAGGTGAAAGCGGATTACCAATATTTTCTTCAACTTTTGGCAATGCAGGATGATCCCCATAAGTCGAACTGCTGGCTGCGTATGTGAAGCTGGCAACACCTGCATCACGCGCAGCAGTAAGCATATTTAAAAAACCACTGATATTGGTGTCATTGGTGGTGATCGGATCGGCAATCGAACGCGGCACAGAACCTAAAGCCGCTTCATGCAAGACATAATCCACGCCTGCACAGGCATTTTGGCAGTCGGCAAACTTACGAATATCGCCTTCAATAAAACTAAATTTTGCCCATTGTTCAGCTGTCACTAAGCCCTTTACTTCATCCAAATTATGCTGATGACCCGTAGCAAAGTTATCTAAACCCACTACGATTTGATTCAGCTTTAATAAAGTTTCAAGCAAGTTTGAACCGATAAATCCAGCAACTCCAGTTACCAACCATGTTTTAGGCGCTGTTTTAAGGTTTTCACATACCTGTTGATATTGATTCATTTGGTATGCCTCTTACAAACGAAGATCAGATTCGGCTTGAGATAACACATATTTCAAGTCATATAGCACATGCTCAGATTTACCTAAAGCACGGATCGCCTCTACACCCATGTCTTTAAATTGTTCATGCGCAACCGCTAAAATTACTGCATCATATTTGCCATTTTCTAAGTTTGAAATTGGGCAAATACCATATTCATGCTCAGCTTCAGATGCATCTACCCAAGGGTCATAGACATCAATCTGGGTATGATATTCTTTGAGTTCATTGACGATATCAATAATGCGAGTATTACGAATATCTGGGCAGTTTTCTTTAAAACTTAAGCCTAAAATCAGTACTTTGGCATCTTCAACTTGAATGCGTTTTTTCAGCATGGCTTTAACCAGCTGAGTGACCACATAAGCACCCATACCATCATTTAAACGGCGGCCCGCTAAAATAATTTCTGGGTTGTAGCCAATCGCTTGGGCTTTATGAGTCAAGTAGTATGGGTCAACACCGATACAGTGACCACCAACTAAACCCGGTCGGAATGGAAGGAAGTTCCATTTGGTACCTGCTGCTTGTAATACCGCTTCAGTATCAATGCCCATTTTATTGAAAATCAACGCCAATTCATTAATTAAAGCAATATTCACATCACGCTGGGTGTTTTCAATTACCTTCGCTGCTTCTGCAACCTTAATGCTAGCTGCTTTATGAGTACCCGCTTCAATAATCAGGTTATAGACTTCATCAACATAATCAGCGACTTCAGGTGTTGAACCCGAGGTGATTTTTAAAATATTCGTCACACGGTGCAGTTTATCGCCTGGGTTAATACGCTCAGGGCTATAACCTGCATAAAAATCTTGATTGAATGTTAAACCTGAGTTCTTCTCTAAAACAGGAATACAGACTTCTTCAGTCGCACCAGGATAAACCGTTGATTCATAGACAACCACGTCACCTTTTTTCAACACTTTTGCAATGCTTTCTGAAGCTTTTACCAATGGGGTTAAATCTGGCTGTTTATATTCATCAATCGGGGTTGGCACTGTAACAATAAAGAAATTACAGTCTTTTAAATTGTCTAAATTTGCGCTGTAACTTAATTGAGCTGATTGTGCTAATTCTTCAGGAGAAACTTCTAAGGTATGATCACGTCCGCTACGCAATTCATCAATACGCTTCTGATGAATATCAAAGCCCACCACGGGAACTTTTTTTCCAAACTCAACAGCTAGCGGTAAACCGACATAACCTAATCCGATTATGGCAATTTTTAATTCGGAGAGTTGTAACATACTGAAGCCTATGTCATCGATGAATCATCAATCATCGTTATGTTGTAAATAGCGCTAAATTATATCAGAAAATCAAATTTCGATTGTGTAATGATGTTCTATGACGACTGTAATTTTAATCAAAAATATTTATAGGATTAAACAATTCACCCTATAAAACCAACATTGCATATTTAAAAAAATTCAAATAACAACTAGATCTTTAAAAAGATATTCATCCATACAAGTGTTGATTAAACTTACGATTTAAAACAAATGTAAAACTATATTCTACAAGGTGAATAGTATAAACTTAACATTCTAAAATGAGTAATTTGGGTACTTAAACCCGTCCATTTCAATTCAATGATTCAAATATTTTATAAATAGGATTTGTATTCGAGTGAGTTACTATCGTTATAGCTGTATGTTAGCTTTGAGTCTAAGTATGACGGGTTGTGCCATTACTTCAGGCTTACAAACCTATGACCTTCCTAAAGAAGGCACATTTCAGACTGATTTAGGCTCGACAGTCAATGTTATTAAGCTAACTCAAGAAAATTTAGTTGCTGTTCAACCCGCCCAAGTAAATCAGCAAAATTTTGCCCATCTGTTCAATCAACAACAAAAAAGTTATCGTCTAAACTCAGGTGATATTTTATCTATTTATTTATGGGCATATCCCGAAATAACCCCCCCAACAAATACAATTAACAATCAAGATGCCATTATTTCTAACGGCTACCAAATTGATCAAAGTGGCTATATCCAATTCCCTATTATTGGTCGATATAAAGCTGCAGGAAAATCCCTAACAAAAGTCAATCAGGAGTTACGTAGCCAACTTGCTCGTTACTTAAAAACCCCAGATGTGATTGTTCGCGTTCTTTCCTACCAAGGACAACGTTTTTCGGTTCAAGGTAATGTAATGAAAGGTGGTCAGTTTAATCTAACCGACCAACCTACCAGCGTATATACTGCACTTGGTCTTGCTGGCGGTGTGAATACGCAATTTGGCGATAATACGTCTATTACCTTGGTACGCCAAGGACAAACTTACAACTTAAATAGCATTCAGTTAGAAAAGGCTGGCTATTCACTACATAATCTACTCATACAGCCTAACGATACAATTTATGTCAATTCACGCGAAAATCAGAAAATTTATGTAATGGGTGAATCTGGTCAAAACAAACCTGTCCCTATGCGGGATCAAGGCATGAGCTTAAGTGATGTCCTCGGAGAGAGCCTAGGGCTAAATTCGCTTTCAGCAAGTCGAGGTAAAATCTACGTAGTGCGTAGCGATATGAATAGCCCAATGACTGAAATTTACCATTTAGATTTAACCAGTATCGGTGATTTTGGTCTCGCAAACCAGTTCAAAATGCGTAGCAATGATATTGTGTATGTTGATGCATCTGGTTTAGCTCGTTGGCAGCGTGTGATCAATCAAGTGATTCCTTTCTCAAATATGATCTATAACATGGACAGATTGGGCCAATAATGTTATTTAAAAATATTTTGGTAGTCTGTGTAGGTAATATTTGCCGAAGCCCTATGGCAGAATATCTCCTAAAAAAAGCTCATCCCGACCTGAATATTTATTCAGCTGGAATCTCAGGTATGATTGGACATGCAGCAGATGAAAAAGCTCAATACTGTATGCAAAAAATTGGCATCGATATGAGTGGACATATTGCCCAAAAATTAAATGCTGAACTGATCAAAAAATCAGATTTAATTTTGGTCATGAGTTCAAATCAACAAAAGCATATTGAACAAACGTGGCCATTTGCAAAGGGAAAGACCTTTCGTTTAGGACATTGGCAAGGTAAAAATGTGCCTGACCCATACCAGCACGATCAAGCCTTTTTTGACCAGACCTCAGAACTGATCCAATCTTGCGTTGCAGATTGGACTAAACAAATTTAACTTTTGATGTACGATTATGAGCCAAAATACCAATACAGAAGATACAATTGATTTAAAAGAATTATTTTTCTCTCTGATTGCACAGTGGAAGTTAATTGCTCTATGTGTGATTTTAAGCCTCGTTTGTGCCTTACTTTATTTAAGAGCAACACCAGATACTTATGCAGTCAATGCTTTAGTACAAGTTGAAGAAAGTAAAGGGGCTTCAGCTGCTTTGTTAGGTGATCTGTCTAATATGATTGATCAAAAACAACCCGCCCAAGCAGAAATTGAGATTCTTAAATCGCGTTTAGTTCTAGGTACCGTGATTCAAAATTTACATCTCGATCTAAAAATTTCGGGTACTGAAAATTCCTTTACTGACCGATTAATCTCAGCTCATGAATACGCCACCGAATATAAAAATAAATCTGTGGTTTTCAAAGATAATGAAAAAAGTTTTGAAATCCGCCAATTTGATATCCCCGCACTATATCGCGACAAGGATCTTGGCCTACAGTTTCAAGAAAATAAATTTTCTTTAGTTGATCTTCAGACTGAACAAACAATTTTAACAGCACCATTGAACCAAAAAAATTCTTTACGTACAGCAGAAGGCCTTTGGGAAATCTCAATTTATAGCAAAGATCAATTCAAAGACGACTATTTAATTCAAAAGCAGTCTCTACCTGCAGCAGTTGACAGTATTTTGGCAAATTATTCTGTTGCTGAAAAAGGTAAAATGACGGGCGTGCTTGGCCTTAACTATCAAGGCCAAGATAAAGAACATATTACAAAAGTTTTAAATGCCATTTTAGCAGCCTACAGCCATCAAAATATTGAAAGACGCTCTGCTGAAAGTGCACAAACTTTAAAATTCTTGGATGAACAACTCCCTGAATTGAAACAACAGCTTGATGTCGCAGAACGTGAATTTAACAAATTCCGTCAAGAGTTTAATACTGTCGATGTCACTAAAGAATCTGAACTCTATTTAACTCAAAGTGTCACTCTTGAAACTCAAAAAGCTGAATTAGAGCAAAAAGTTGCTGAAGCTTCTGCGAAGTACACCAGTGAGCATCCAGTGATGCAACAAATGAATGCTCAATTGGGTGCAATCAATAGCAAAATTGGTGAACTAAATACCACCTTAAAAAAATTACCAGACTTACAACGTCGTTATTTACAGCTATACCGTGAAGTTGAAGTAAAACAACAACTTTATACAGCGTTGTTGAATTCTTACCAACAGCTTCGTATTGCCAAAGCTGGTGAAATTGGTAATGTCCGTATTGTGGATACTGCTGTAGAGCCGATTGAACCGATTGCGCCGAAAAAACTACAAATCTTGATACTTTCAATTTTCCTCGGTGGTTTCCTCGGTACATTACTTGCGTTGTTTCGTAACATGTTGCGCTCAGGGATCAAAGATTCATCAGAAATTGAAAACAATCTGGATCTTCCTGTTTATGCCACTGTGCCCCGCTCACCTGTTCAAGAGAGTCGCATCAAGTTACTGAAGAAGAAAAAGACCATTCCTGTACTTGCAGTTAAAAATAGCGATGATATTGCAATTGAAAGCTTGCGCAGTATGCGTACTGCCATTCACTTTGCACTGACATCTGCAAAAAATAACCTGATCATGATTTCGGGGCCTGCACCAGAAGTCGGTAAATCGTTTATTTCAACCAATTTAGCTACGATTCTTGCGCAAAGTGATAAACGCGTTTTAATTGTTGATGCCGATTTACGTCGTGGTTATTTAAACAAATACTTCAATCATGACAACCAACCAGGTCTTTCTGAGTATTTAAATGGTCAGCGTGATCTAGACAGCATCATTAAAACCACTGAAATTCCAAATTTAAGTGTGATTACTCGCGGTAAGAGCCCTTCTAACCCATCTGAGCTTTTAAGTTCTGGTAAATTCAAAGAATTCTTAGAGTTGATTTCACCGATGTTTGATCATGTGATCATTGATACGCCTCCTGTACTTGCTGTGACAGACGGTATCATTATTTCGCAATATGCTGGTGTGAATTTGGTGATTGCTCGTTATGCGAAAACTCAGTTGAAAGAACTAGAGTTAACCGTGAACCGCTTTGAACAAGTGGGTGTGAAGGTCAATGGTATTATTCTAAACGACATTCAACGTAGCTCAGCTGGTTATGGTTATGGTTATGGCTATAACTATTCTTATGGTTATAAAGCTTCAAAAGACCAAGACTAATTCAAGCCTATTCAAAAAAGCCACCAAATACGGTGGCTTTTTTTATTTGCGAAATTTATGTTGCATGCATCTTTCTGTATAAAAAATGTTTTATATATTCATACCGTTATAGTATAAAAATAAGAACATGACTATGATGATCTTTCCTGCACCTTACCTGATCATAGAGATAGGTAAGCGTTGAACAGGAAAAGTCTGCTAGAATTTCAGCAACTTTTTACATATAAAATAATTGTGGGAAAATATATGAGTAAGGCCCTACCTATCGCTGTCGCTGTATTACTCGGCGGTGCCGCACTTGTTCCTGTTTACTATGCAACTAAAACGCCTGCTACGCAATCAGCAACATCAACTCAACCAGCTGCAAATGCTTCTGCTGTCGCTAAAATTAGTTATGCACTTGGTTATGAAGTTGCCCATCAAACGCCTCCAGAATTAGATATTGATAGCTTTGTCACTGGCGTTCGTGCGGGTCATGCGCGTGCAAAACCAGCATATACTGAAGAAGAATTACAAAAAGCATATGCTGAGTTCCAGCAAGAAATGCAAAACAAGCAGCTCGAAAGCAATAAGCAAGCACAAAGTAGCAGCGATAATTTCTTAACAGAAAACAAAAGCAAAGCTGGGGTTAAAACCACTGCTTCTGGTTTACAGTACCTAACAACGAAAGAAGGTACAGGTAAACAACCGCAAGCCACATCAGTTGTTAAAGTTCACTACACAGGTAAGTTAGTGGATGGCACAGTATTTGATAGTTCAGTACAGCGCGGCGAGCCAATTGAATTCCCATTGAACCAAGTAATTCCAGGTTGGACTGAAGGTCTACAGTTAATGAAAGAAGGCGGCAAAGCCACTTTGTATATTCCTTCAAACCTAGGTTATGGTGCTCAAGGTGTTCCAGGAACGATTCCACCGAACAGTACTTTAATTTTTGATGTAGAACTCATTGAAGTTAAATAATAAAACCGGTACAGGAGAGCTTTTCGCTCTCCTGCTTTATTTTGAGACTCGGTCATGAAATTACAGATCAGTATGTTGTGTTTGGCACTCTGCTCAAGCACTGTATTTGCCAAAGATGTCAGTAATAAAAGTAGTGCTGCAGAACAAGTCGGTTATAGTTTTGGTTATTTAATGGGACGCAGTAATGCTGAATCGATTAAGGACTTAGATATTGATGCATTTGTTGCGGGTTTAAAGGCAGCATCTAAAGGTCAAGCTTCGTCACTAACAGATGAAGAAATGACCCGTGCCTTAACTCAATATAAAAAGCAAACCGAAGCGAAACAACTGATTGAACTGAAGCAAAAAGCGGATGCGAATGCCACCATTGGTTCAGCTTTCCTTGCTGAAAATGCCAAAAAACCGGGCATTCAGGTCACGAAATCTGGCCTGCAATATCAAGTCATTCAAGCCGGCAAAGGTAAGTCACCTAAAGCCAATTCAACAGTGAAAGTTCACTATGAAGGTCGCTTAATTGATGGCACTGTTTTTGATAGTTCAATTGCACGCAACCAACCTGCGATGTTCCAAGTGAGCCAAGTCATTCAGGGTTGGACAGAAGGTCTACAGTTGATGAAAGAAGGTGCAAAATATCGCTTCTTCATTCCTGCCAATTTGGGCTATGGTCAAATTGGTTCAGCAGACGTCATTGAGCCAAATAGCACGCTGATTTTTGATGTAGAGCTCATTGAAGTTCTCCCGAAATAACAATACTCTCTTTAGGAGCATCGACAAATCTCGGTGCTCCTCAATATTTCTTCTTTCCATTATTTTCTTTTACAATTTTTTTTATTGATTTGACTTAAAATTCACATTGATATCTTATATTTATTTCACAAAAACCAATTTCCCTTTATCTTAAGTCTTCATCAACTGCGTAGCCGCACATAAGGATTTGACCATGACCGTTAAAATTAAGACTCGCGAAATTCAATATACAGCAGCTGATGGAACTCAACTTTTTGGCTATTTTGCCGCACCAGAGTCAGACACTGCAGTCGCAGGTGTGTTAGTTGCCCCGGAATGGTGGGGACGCAATGAATATACCGAACAACGTGCGCGCGAATTGGCTGAACAAGGCTATGCTGCTTTCGCTTTGGATATGTATGGTGACAAAAAAGTCACCACAGATGCCAAGCAAGCTTATGAATGGATGATGCAGACTTTTGATCATGCCGACACCATTGTGACCCGTGCGTCTGCTGCATTAAACACTTTGGCACAGCAAAAAGAAGTAAATGCAGATAAACTCGCAGCTATAGGCTTTTGCTATGGCGGAAAAGTCGTGCTGGATTTAGCTCGTTCAGGTGCTGCATTAAAAGCTGTGGTGACCTTCCATGCAACACTTGCTACAGCGACTCCTGCACAAACAGGACAAGTCCAAGCAGAGATTTTAGTGCAACATGGTGAGCTCGACTCGATGGTGAGCTTAGATGATGTTGCGACCTTTAGAAATGAAATGGATGCTGCCCAAGTGCAGTATCAAATCAATATTTTTGAAGGCGCAAAACACGGCTTTAGCAACCCGATGGCGGATGAACGTGCCAAAGCCAACGGCGTAGATTTAGCTTATAACGCTGCTGCAGAACAACAAAGCTTAGCGGCCATGTATGCCTTGTTAGCACGCCAGCTTGGTTCTTAAAGCCATAAGAACCACTACCAATATTTAATTTATAAAAATGAGGAGAGCACAATGACAGAACTCAATTGTCCATATTGCAATTTTGACGAATATGACGTTATTGCAAAAAATGATTTTGGTGTTGTACTTCCTGAACCACATACACTGTCTAAAGGGCATGCTGTCATTGTCCCGCTACGTCATGTTGGTTCATTTTTTGAAATTACTGATAAAGAACGTAAAAGTTTAATGTCCTTACTTGAACAAGCGCGTAATGAATTAAATTTACGCTATCAACCCACTGGCTTTCATATTGGGTTTAATGATGGACAAGTTTTTGGCGAAGCCACTGAACATGTGCATATTCACATTATTCCACGTTATGAAAACCAAACATTGGCGCTCGATACCCGCTGGGGCTTTAAAAGCTAAACTTTAAATTTACACTCACTAAGGAGCCTCGGCTCCTTTTTTGATGGCCACTATTTTTGCATTTCCCCTGATATACAGTTTTCGTTTTGAACAAAAAGAATGACTATTGAAAGATGTATACTAGGCAGGTTTTTTCAATTTTGACTGTATTGCATGTTTAACTTTTCTGATGCCCTTCTCGACTGGTTTGATGTCCATGGTCGTCATGACTTACCGTGGCAAGTGAAGGATGACCCTTACAAAGTATGGGTTTCAGAAATTATGCTACAACAGACTCAAGTCAAAACCGTCTTACAATATTTTGATCGATTTATTCAACGGTTTCCGACTGTTGAAGATTTAGGCCATGCCTCTTGGGATGATGTGGCACCCTATTGGGCTGGCTTAGGCTACTATGCACGGGCTCGGAACTTACACAAAGCCGCAGGCATTGTTGCACGTCAGGGACATTTTCCAAGCAATCTTGAGCAGTGGATGGAACTACCGGGTATCGGCCCGTCTACCGCGGGTGCGCTGATGTCTTTAGGTTTAAGACAATATGGCGTGATTATGGACGGCAACGTCAAGCGTGTATTGTCTCGTTTCTTTGCTATTGAAGATGATTTATCGAAACCTGTACATGAACGGGCCATGTGGCAACTGGCGACAGAGCTCTGCCCCACTGAACGCAACCACGATTATACCCAAGCGATTATGGATCTGGGTGCAACCGTTTGCACGCCGAAAAAACCGCTCTGTTTATATTGTCCCATGCAACAGCACTGCAAAGCACATGCACAAGGTTTAGAGACTGAATTACCTTATAAAAAGCCTAAAAAGCCTGTTCCAGTGAGAGAGGCTCAAGTCATGCTGATTCAATCTGCAGGAGAATGGCTGTGGATACAACGTCCGAATAGCGGTCTATGGGGCGGTCTGTGGTGTTTACCTATTTTTGATCAACCCCATGAGTTTCAATCCCACACTCAGCAGCTTGGTCTGAAACCTACCACCACTCAAGTGCAGATATCACATAGCTTTACTCATTTCACTTGGCTTTTAGAAGCTACTGTATTTACCGTTACCGCAGATCAAAAAGAGCATTTAGCGATTGAATGCAACGCACAGTGGTTTACACCGATACAAGCCACTTCACTCGGTATTCCAACCGCCATGAAAAAACTTATTTCTACGCTAGAACTCGAAAGCTATTCTATGCCATAGTTTTGGACTGCTCATCAATTGTATAGGGACAAATGTGACTCAAGGATTTTTTCAGCTTCGCAAAGGGTTGTTTGGCGGTATTGGTTTTATTTTGCTTTTACTCAGCGCCTGTACGTCGACTCCACCCAAACCATCTAGCAGTACATTGCCTGCTCATGAAGTGAAAAAATTACAAAACATGCGTTTATCCAATCAATTGCCTGTTCCTGTTCATCAAGTCAAACGAAGTGCCCTCAAGGATACTTGGGGCGCAGCGCGTAGCCAAGGACGAAGCCACGAAGGCATTGATATTATTGTTCCACGTGGAACAAAAGTTCTCAGTGCTACAGAAGGTTTAGTTGCTGACTTACGTAATAACAATTTGGGTGGTAAAGTGATATGGATTATGGGGCCCGCAGGTTCTTGGCATTATTATGCGCATCTTGATGCTCATAAACGCGGCTTAAACGTCGGCGACTATGTCAAAAAAGGTGATGTCATTGGCTATGTAGGTAATACTGGCAATGCCCGACATACTGCACCACATTTGCATTATGGCATTTACTTGGGTGGTAAAGGTCGCAATGCTGTTAACCCCTATCCGTATTTACGTTAATTTTAGGAAACATACATGTCAGAAGCGTTGATCAATCGTCTGGTGGAATTTGCAGAATCTGGTAATCAACAAAAAATCAGCCTCAATGGCCAGTCTTATCAGGGCTGGATCATGGAGATCACTGAAGAAGCATTACTCATCAGCACCGGCTACGCAGACAAATCGGGTAACGATGTATGGATTCAATTTGCCGATCTCGATCAAGCGGAACTCTTGTATTGGGACAATAAAAACGATCAATGGACAGCTTTTAAAATTTAAGTCAAAAGGAGCATTTAACATGACGACACAACGCTGTGCTTGGTGCTCCGAAGATCCTTTGTATATTTCCTACCACGACACTGAGTGGGCGAAACCTAGTTTTGATGAGCAGCATCTCTTTGAAATGCTGTGTCTTGAAGGACAACAAGCGGGGCTGTCTTGGATCACTGTGCTGAAAAAACGGGCCTGTTATCAGCAGCATTTTTTTCAATATCCCATTGCCGAAATTGCAGCGTTGAGTGACCTACAATTACAAGAAAAATTACAAGATTCAGGTTTGATTCGCCATATCGGCAAACTCACTGCCATTCGAGATAATGCCAAAGCATGGCAACAGTTAAAAGCCCAAGGGATTCATCCTGTGGAATTTCTTTGGAGTTTTGTCGAAGGACACATTGCCAATAATGATGTCGTTGAATATCGTAGCGCCCCTGCACAAACCGCTCAAAGTCAGGCCATGTCCAAAGCATTAAAAAAGCATGGCTTTAAATTTGTCGGCCCAACGACTTGCTATGCTCTGATGCAAGCTATCGGTATGGTAAATGATCATGAAAATCACTGTGACTTTAAATACACGCACGCAGAATGACCTCAAAAACAGAAAGGATAGAATAATGAGTGACAATACAATCCACGCCTATGCAGCAATGAACAGTGGTGAAGCCCTTGTTCCCTATCAATTTGATGCAGGTGAATTACAAGCCCATCAGGTTGAAGTCAAAGTCGAGTATTGCGGTCTTTGTCACTCAGATATTTCTATTATCCAAAATGATTGGAAATCTTCGGTTTATCCTGTAGTCCCTGGGCATGAAGTGATAGGAACCATTACCCAACTCGGCAGCGAAGCCAAAGGACTGAAAATCGGACAGCGTGTAGGCATTGGCTGGACAGCAGAAAGTTGTCAACACTGTGACCCGTGTATCGATGGTCGCCAAGTGCAATGTACCGGAACCAAGACAGCGACGATCGTCGGTCATGCAGGTGGCTTTGCCGACAAAGTCCGTGCTGGCTGGCAATGGGTTATTCCCCTTCCAGATGATCTCGACCCAACCAGTGCTGGCCCTCTGCTCTGCGGTGGGATTACGGTATTTGATCCCATTTTACAGCACCAAATTCAGGCCATTCACCATGTTGCCGTGATCGGCATTGGTGGATTAGGTCATATGGCGATTAAACTGCTCAAGGCTTGGGGCTGTGAAATTACTGCGTTCAGCTCAAACTTAGATAAAACCGATGAACTTAAAGCCATGGGGGCTGACCATGTGGTGAATAGTCGTGATCTTGCTGCAATTAAAGCTCAGCGTGGGAAGTTCAATTTGATTTTAAGCACGGTCAATGTGACGTTGGATTGGCAAGCCTATCTTTCAACTTTGGCACCGAATGGAAGCGTTCACATGCTTGGCCTAGCACTTGAGCCGATGCAAATTCCCGCAGGTATGCTGATCAGTGGTGCTAAATCAGTTACAGGCTCATCAACTGGCTCTCCTGCGGCACTGCGTGAATTACTTCGATTCGCTGCACGTCAAAATATTGCACCTCAAATTGAAATGTATCCCATGTCTCAGGTGAATGAAGCGATTGAACGTTTGCATTCAGGAAACGTGCGTTATCGGATTGTGCTGAAGGCTGATTTTTAACGGCAAAAATCTAAGCCAAGAAAGCCTGCCGCATGCAGGCTTTTTTTGTATGCTTTATGGACTCATTAATCTAGATGACATTTGTGTTTCTGCATTCCTTACGCACCCAATCTGCAAGCAATAAAATGGCCTGCTGAATATCTACAGACAACTCATGCCCGGCATTTAGACGAATACAGTTGTTATAACGATTGTCCTCACCAAAAATTAAACCTGGCACAATATTGATGCCATGTTTTTGCGCATGGTAATACAGCGCCAAACTGTCTATTTGTTCAGGCATCTGCAACCACAGTGCATAACTGCCTTGAGGCCGATTTAGACGGATATCAACCCCTTGAAAAGCATCGTAAATATACTGACGATACTGCTCGACTTGCACCATTAATTTAGGACGCAATTCAGCAAGATGTTGGCGATACGCACGACTAAAAATCAAATCGGCAAGTCCTAACTGCAAAGGCGTATTCACCGAATTATTTTGCAAAAGTAATTTGGGACGCAAATGTTGCAAATGTGGTGGAAGACAAAACCACCCCACCCGATAAGAAGGCGATAAAGATTTTGAAATCGACGCACAATAGATCACATAGCCCGCCCGGTCCCAATATTTGATAGGCAATGGTCGCTTTGCATTGAAACTACACTCAGCTTGACATCCTCACCCCCTTAAAAGAGGGTGATTCCTACAGCTAGACGCTTATGCCCAAGCGCAAGAATGTTTAGAGCTGAGTTTATATCTCGATCATGAGCTGTACCACAGCTCATGCACTCCCATTCTCTTATTCCAAGATCTGTCTTACCTTT
>NZ_VPDC01000023.1:0-56989 GCF_013417875.1 Acinetobacter sp. YH12219 | reverse complement strand
AAACCTTCAAAATTCTTGCTGAGCGATATCGCAATCGAGGCAAAAGACTAGCATTAAGATTCAATCTAATTGCTGGAATTTATAACTTGGAGCTGAGTGAAAAATGACTTATGAAAGAAATCTAATAACGTTAAATTTGAAATTCAATTTTGAAGCAAACGTTTAAGTAACACCTTTCTGCATAAAACATAGGCTCATTCTTGAAAGTATTGAGCCTATTTTTTTATTCAGTCTTATTAGAGCGCTTGTTTTAAGAACTTGGTGATTTCACGGCTGAATTTGACCGGTTCACTGAGCAATGGCGTGTGTCCCGATTTTTTAAAAATAATCTGCTCTGCATTGGCTAGGCTGTCAGCAATAATTTTTTGACCTTGAGCAGGATAGAGGATCGATTTTGCCCCTGTGAAAAAAGTTGTTGGTGCGGTGAGTGCTGCAATGGCTTCACGATAATCTTCAGTATGGTTCAAATAGTTTTGAATATACCAATATAAATAGGTCACACTTTGTGAGGGTAACATCATCTTCTGTAAAGTTGGTTGTTGGTATGCAAAACGGAAAGCGGATAAAGCATAAGGATTGCTATTTTGTAAATCTATGAACCTTAACCAAGCGTCGACCAGACCTTGACGGTCATGTTTATTCATCTGCTGTGCAAATGGCACGGAGAGGTTGGTTGCAAGTACCTTCGAGATGTCTTCTAAAATACTTAAAAACTCAGTGTGGCGTTTGCCATATAAACCATATTGCCAATCTGCATCTACTCGTATTTTAGGGGTTTGATCGATGTGTAAATAGCGTTTAATTTTTTCAGCAAACTGACCGTATTTTAAACCGTGCATGGTGGTCGTTGCCCCCATGGAGTAGGCAATCACCGTGATTTTATCGTAACCAAGCTGGGAAACTAAGCTGTCAATATCTCGCCAATGGCTTGAAATGGTGTCCGTATTTGGAATTTGACAATGTTTAGAGCCGCCAAATCCACGCCAGTCTGGAATGATAAATTTAAAATGCTTTCGGTGTTGATATAGAAAAGGGTGCCATTGCCAACTTTGCATGCCCAGTCCAGATAAAACCAGGATGGGTTCTCCTTGACCATATTCACGAACATACAGTTGTTGCTGATCGGGCATTGTATAGTGTGGCATGCGGCTTCCTATTTATTTTTTGTTTTAGCGATTAAACTTATGCAACTGTGGAATGATGGTTTCAAGCCATTTGATCCAACCGATTTCCAAATCAATCCCAAGCTGTAAAATCATTTTATGAATGTACAAAGTACGGTCTTCATCATGCGCATGTGCAAAGTCTTTTGCAAAAATAGACTGGTACACTTTTAGTTTTTCTTTGTGAATTTCTAGGTGACGTTCTAATTCGGGTAATACGCCGTTTGTGCCCAGTTGAGCTTCAGCACGTAAACGAACCATTAACTCTTCACGTAACTGAGCCGGAGGGCTTTGCTCAACCATCCAATTGGCTAATTCAACACGTCCAAGCTGTTCAACTTGGTAGGTTTTTTTACGGGTTGTACTGTGGTCATCTTCAATGGTGCTGATCCAGCCTTTTTGCTGCATACCACTGAGTTCACGGTAGATTTGCTGATGTGTCGCATTCCAAAAAAAGCCCATAGAGCGGTCAAAACGGCGTGCAAGGTCAATTCCTGTACTCGGTTTTTCAAGTAAGCTCGTGAGTAAAACATGGGCTAAAGACATATATGGCTCAGTCAAAATAGTTTTGTACTTTTTATTATGCAACATGTTGCATAAAAATCAAATCTCGCATATAAATTAGTGCAACAAGTTGCAAAAATCTTGTATGCGTAGATGGAAATAGAAAGCTCGTATACAAGCGAAGATAAAAATAGCCAGCTTTTCAGCACGCTAAGGAGAAAAAATGTCAAATTATCCAAATTTATTGGCACCACTAGATTTAGGTTTTACAACGCTAAAGAACCGTGTATTGATGGGTTCTATGCATATCGGCCTTGAAGAAGCACCGGGTGGCTATGAACGCATGGCAGCTTTTTACGCTGAGCGTGCGAAAGGTGGTGTAGGTCTGATTGTAACTGGTGGTATTTCTCCCAATGATGATGGTGTGACATTTGCTGGTGGTTCAAAATTAGACTCTTTAGAAGAAGCAGAAAAACATAAAGTGATTACGCAAGCGGTACATGATGCTGGCGGTAAAATTGCGATGCAGATTTTGCATACAGGTCGCTACTCGTATCAAGCCAATAATGTTGCACCTTCATCTATTCAAGCACCAATTAACCCAGTAAAACCGCAAGCTTTAAGCACAGCAGACGTCGAACGCACGATCAATGACTTTGCTCGATGTGCTCAGTTAGCACAAACAGCGGGTTATGACGGTGTAGAAGTCATGGGGTCAGAAGGTTATTTAATTAATGAGTTTATTGCTGCACGTACCAACCACCGTGATGATGAATGGGGTGGCAGTTATGAAAACCGGATTCGTTTTCCAATTGAGATCGTGCGTCGTACGCGTGAATTAGTCGGTGAAAATTTTATTATTATTTTTCGTCTTTCTATGTTGGATTTGGTTGAAGGCGGTTCGACTTTCGAAGAAGTTGTGCAACTTGCAAAAGCTATTGAAAAAGCCGGTGCAACCATTATCAATACCGGTATTGGCTGGCACGAAGCACGTATTCCGACCATTGCAACCAAAGTGCCACGTGCTGCATTTACATGGGTGACCAAGAAATTAAAAGGCATTGTGAATGTTCCTTTAATCACCTCAAACCGTATTAACACTCCTGAAATGGCTGAGCATGTACTTGCTTCTGGTGATGCAGATATGGTGTCTATGGCACGTCCAATGCTGGCTGACCCACGTTTTGTGGAAAAAGCAGAACAAGGTCGTAGTGATGAAATTAATACCTGTATTGGTTGTAACCAAGCCTGCCTAGATCATATTTTCTCGATGAAAATTGCAACATGTTTGGTTAACCCTCAAGCCTGCTATGAAACTGAACTGATTTTTAAAGAATCTGCACAGGTGAAAAATATCGCTGTGATTGGTGCGGGACCTGCGGGTTTAAGCTTTGCAACTTATGCAGCAGAACGTGGTCACAACGTAACGGTTTTTGAAGCTTCAAGCCAAATTGGTGGGCAGTTTAATATTGCGAAAACGATTCCTGGTAAAGAAGAGTTTTATGAAACGCTGCGCTATTTCAAACGCAAAATAGAACTATTGCCTCAGATTAAATTGGTACTGAACCATACGGCAACCTATGAAGAATTAGCTCAGTCTGATTTTGATGACATCGTGGTGGCGACGGGTGTAACACCACGTCAGTTAGATATAGATGGTATTGATCATCCAAAAGTATTGAGTTATTTACAGGTTTTACGTGAACGTCAACCTGTGGGCAAACGTGTAGCGATCATTGGTGCAGGCGGTATTGGTTTTGATACGGCTGAGTATTTAACGCATGAAGGTGAAAGCGGTAGCCTCAATCCAGAGAAATTTTATGATGAATGGGGTATTGATACAACCTATGCACAAGTTGGTGGCTTAAAACATCCAGACGTCGAAGAATCGCCGCGTGAAGTGTATTTATTGCAGCGTAAGGTTAAATCGGTTGGTGCAGGCTTAGGTAAAACCACGGGTTGGATTCACCGTACAGGTTTGAAACACCGCGACGTGAAAATGATTGCGGGTGCAAGCTACGACAAAATTGATGATCAAGGTTTGCATATTACCGTTGATGGTCAACCACGTATTTTAGATGTTGATCATGTGGTGATTTGTGCAGGTCAAGAGCCTTTTACAGCAATGTATGAGCAATTAAAAACTGCGGGTAAATCTGTACATTTAATTGGTGGTGCGAAAGAAGCAGGAGAGCTAGATGCTAAACGTGCAATTCGTCAAGGTGCTGACTTGGCAGCGGTGATTTAATCAGCCTCATACTAAACTATGATGACTATATTCAATTTGATGTGCAGTTGTCGTACTTCCTCTCCCTTTGGGAGAGGATTGGGGAGAGGGAAATGATTCATCAACAAAAAAGGACATAAACATGACTATTGAAATAACAAAAAAATCTGTTGCACGTTGGCACGAAATGCTCGACACACGGGATATGAATATTTTAAATGAACTCTTGGCAGAGGATGTGGTGTTTCGTTCACCTGTCGCGTTTAACCCATATCCAGGTAAGCCTGTAGTAACTTTTATTTTGACCAATGTGATTCAAATTTTTGAAAATTTTACCTATCACCGTGAGTTTTACTCAGAAGATGGTTTAAATGTGGTGCTTGAGTTTTCTGCCAATGTTGGCGAGAAAAAATTAAAAGGGATCGACATGATTCAGTTTAATGAACAAGGACAGATGATTGATTTTGAAGTCATGCTCCGTCCGAAAAGTGGCTTGGAAGCATTGGCGGCGAAAATGGGTGAGCGCATTATGCAATATCAGCCTTGAATCTGCTGATTTTTAAATGCTCATCACAGAATGATAAAAAGCATGATGGATATTGTCATGCTTTTTGCTTATGAGGTTTAAGTAAACAAATATTGCTAGTGAGATATGGTTTTGTAGATACGTTTGTTTAATGGGCCTTGTTGGTCAAAGTGAAAAGATTGAAATGATTTGCTGTAGTGCGAAGCGAGGTGAAGGTAAGGTCAATGAATAATGTGATGCATAAAGGGCGTCAGGCTCTTTTAAATTTTGTAGATCATGCAATCGGTGCAGAATTACCACAGCTTTATTATCATCCTGAAGGGCAAATGAAACATGTGCTGCCGAAGTTAAAGCAACTACATGAAAAATATCGCCCTACGCCTTGGCTGTCGAATACCCACGCACATTTACTATATTTTGATGTCATTAAAAAGCGTCAAGTGAAGCTTAAATATGATGCCATAGAGCAGCTAACCATGGCTGATGGTGGAATCACAGCCATTGCATGGTTAGGTTTAGATTTACCTGCGGCTGTGCCAACTGTGGTGCTCATGCATACGATTACGGGAACGCCTGAAAGTATGCGAGAAGTGGTGAGGGATCTTCATCTATATACAGGTTGGCGCATTGCACTCTGTTTAAGACGCGGTCATGCCAATTTACCTATGCCTGTTGCCAAAATAAATTTATTTGGTTCAACCGATGACCTACGTGAACAGATTGTCTTTATTCAGCAGAAATTTCCTGAATCGAATTTATTTGGCGTTGGTTCATCTGCCGGAACGGGGCTATTGGTCCGCTATTTAGGCGAACAAGGGGAGGAAACACCATTTAAAGCGGCTTTTGCTTTATGTCCGGGCTATGACACAGAGCTTGGCTTTAAAAATGTCCATCCTTTTTACAGTAAAATGATGACCAAGAAGCTCTTTCAGAAATTTGTAGAACCTTATTCTGCAACATGGTCAACAACACCATCTTTAATAGAAGTCCTAAAAAGTAAAGATCTGGCGCAGTTTGAACGTACATATTTTCAAATGGCGGGTTTTACTGATTATGAAAGTTATGCCAAATCCACCAACCCAATTTATGTATTTGAAAATCTTAAAATTCCTTTGATGATTTTAAATGCCGAAGACGATCCTATTTGCCACATTCAAAACTTTGAGCCCTATAAAGAATTAATTCGTTCTTTGCCGAATGTGGTGGTGGTGACCACCAAAAAAGGCAGTCACTGTGGTTATTATGAAGGTCTTGTTGATACCCATTCATGGGCAACCAAATTGATGGCAGATTTTTTAAAGTTATATGCGAACTAAAAAATAGCCTACTTTGGATAGGCTATTTTAAGTGTGTGTTACTCGGCTTGTGCGCAACATGCAGTTGTTTGAGGTTTAAGCTTCATCTGTATCAATACTAAAATCAACGCTATAGCACTCAATGTCGCTCCTGTATAAGATACTGCAGCATAGCTTAGGTTGAGATTGAGCACCGCGGCACCTGCGACTGCACCCAAAGCATTTCCAAGATTAAATGCACCGATGTTCACTGAAGAAGCAAGGCCTGGTGCATCGTGAGCGACTGTCATAACACGCATTTGTAAAGGTGGCACAACGGCAAAGGCTGCTGCTCCCCAGATGATTAATGCAATCGCCGCGCCAATGGTGGTTGTTGCTAAAATTGGAAATAACAGCATCATCAGCATCAGTAAGACTAAAAAGCCAATCAAGGTTTTATCTAAGGATTGATCTGCAAACTTACCACCGTAATGGTTACCGATTGAAAATCCGATCCCGATTAAGACCAACATGAAAGTGATAAGCTCAGGGCTTGCATGGGTAAAGACTTTTAAGCTCGGTGCAATATAGGTATAGAGCGCGAACATAGCTCCAGCACTCATTACCGTGGTGAGCAGTGCTAAAACAACAGGCATGCGTGTTAATACTTTTAACTCTGCTCGTACATCAGGTTTTTCGGTCTGTTGCTGGTGAGGTAGTGCTTTCCATAATGCCAACATGGTGATGATGCCCAGTAAGGTAATAGCGGCAAAAGACATACGCCAACCGATATTTTGCCCCACCCACGTTGCGAGTGGCACGCCGCCAATATTGGCAATGGTCAAGCCCATAAACATCATAGCAACGGCACTGGCTTGTTTATCTTTCGGCACAACACTCGCTGCAACGACAGAACCTAAGCCAAAAAATGCCCCATGATTTAAGCTAGTCACCAAACGTGCCGCCATTAAACCGAGATAATTGGGTGCAATCGTTGCCAAAATATTACCGATGGTAAAGATTGCCATTAGTAAAATAAGGGCAGTACGTTTAGGAAAACGTGCTAACCATAAGGTCATTAATGGGGCACCAATCATGACGCCAACGGCATAGGCACTAATCAGTAAGCCCGCTTGAGGAATGGAAACCGATAAATCTGCTGCGATTTCAGGCAAAAAACCCATCGGTGAAAATTCTGTTGTGCCAATTGCAAAAGCACCTACGGCTAATGCAATTAATGGAAGATTGAATTTCATATTAAATATCCCACACTGGAGCAAGTTCAGGTGGGTTCACTTCACGTGCATTTCTGTCTAGTGTGGCAATGGCCTGCATCTGTTCTGATGTTAAATGAATGTCTTGAGCTTTTAAGTTACTGGTTAAATGTTCACGTTGGGTTGACGATGGAATTACGGCATAACCCTTTTGCAGCGCCCAAGCGAGTGTCACTTGTGCAACTGAAGCTTGGTGTTGTGCTGCAATATCAGAAAGTATTGGGTCATTTAGCACTTTGCCATAAGCCAAGGTCATATAAGAGGTGACATCAATATTTTGCTGTTTTAAGTAAGTCGCAAGTCGTTCATTTTGAAGATAAGGACTCAGTTCAATTTGATTGGTTGCAATCTGCTCAGCACCTATACTGTCAATAGCTTGTTGAGTAAGCTCAATATTAAAATTAGATACACCAATATATTCAGTCAAACCTTGTTTTTTTGCCTCAAGTAAATGTCCCATTAATTCTGGAATATTGACTCCAAGTGCAGGTGCAGGCCAATGAATAAGTGTGAGGTTAACTGCATCCGTCCTTAATTTAATTAAGCTGTCTTTTAGACTGGGTATCAGTTTGTCGGCAGCATAATTTTCAGTCCAAATTTTCGTGGTTAAGAAAATATCAGCTCGATTGACCTGACTTTCATCGATTGCTTGGCCTACTTCTGCTTCATTACCGTAGATTTGTGCGGTGTCTACAGCACGATATCCAACTTCTAAGGCAGTTTTAACAGAATGAATGACAGTGTCACCTGTCAAACGGAAGGTGCCGACACCAAATTGAGGAACAATCATCAGGAATTCTCTTTTTTTGAGTTGATGCTATTGTGCTGCTAATTTTAATGAAGAAAAATGCATGAGTTTGGAATATATTATTGATTAAAAATCACGAATTAGAATATGCAATGAAATCGACCATTGAGGAGCTGCAGGCTTTTACTGTTATTGTAGATAGCGGCTCTATTATCAAAGCAGCAGAAAGACTGGATCAAACAGCATCTGGTGTCAGCCGTGCATTACAGCGTCTGGAATCTAAATTAAATGTAACCCTGTTGGAACGAACAACCCGCAAAATTAAGCTGACGCAAGAGGGGCAATTATTTTTAGCTAAAACACGGCGGATATTGAATGATTTGAGTGAAGCGGAAGATTCTCTGCTGAAATTAGATGCAGATACTTCGGGGTTGGTGCGGGTCGATTCTGCGATTTCGTTTATTCTGCATATGATCGTTCCCTTGATACCAGAATTTAATGCACGTTATCCGCATATACAGATTGAATTGGTGAATCATGATCAAGTGATTGACTTATTAGAGCATAAAGCAGATGTCGCAATTCGCTTTGGAAAATTAAGCGACTCCAGTTTGCATGCAAAACTTATCTACAAGAGTCGACTGTGTTTGGTGGCGAGTCCTGAATACCTTCAGCAGCATGGACGTCCGCAAAATGCTGAAGAGCTAACCGCACATGCTTTACTTGGATTTAGTCAAATTACCCATATGAATACTTGGCCGATCCAAGTCGCAGGGAAGCCCCTGACGATCCGCCCGAACATCAAGGCGTCAAATGGTGAAACGATACGCGAGCTTGCGATTCATGGGATGGGCATCGCTTGTCTTTCGATTTTTATGTTAGAAAAAGATATTGCAGAAGGACGATTGGTACAACTTTTAGACGATCAAATTCAGCCACATGAACAGCTTATTCATGCTGTCTATTATCAACAAGAGCATTTACCGAAACGTGTTCGTTTATTTATTGAATATTTAGCTGAAAAATTACAAGAATAGTTGTGAGAAAAACAGTGCATCGTCGGGTACAGATTTTTATTTACATAGAAACAATAAAAAACCCGACTTTTGCCGGGTTTTTTTGATCATTTGTTTGATAAAACTTCGATCTTAGTTCTCTAAAGCTGGTGTTGCAGCAGCAATGGCAGCAGCTACGGCGTCATCTTCAGACTGTGCAGAACCTGAGTTTTGTTTAGGTTGAGCAGCTTGCGCAGGTTTTTCTGCTGCTTTAGGTGCTTCTGCTTTTGGAGCAGGAGCTTCTGCAGGAGGAGTAGGTTCACGACGAATTTCAGTTGTTGTATTCGGTGTCTCTTCACGAATCACTTCAACATGCTGTTGAGTCGGTTCTTCAACAACTGGTTGTTCTTCAACTGGTTCTAATTGTGTAGGTACAGATGCTGTTGGTTCAGATGCTGCAACTTCAACCTGTTCCTGTTCTTCTTCTTTTGGTGCTTCTTTTTTTACACATGCTGTAAGAAGTAGACCTGTTGCGATTGCACCGCAGATTAAAAGTTTCTTATTCATAATTACACAAAACAAAAAAGTGTGGATTGGATAACTGCATTATAACAGCAAATAAGAATATAGAAATGATAAGAACTTACTCTAAATTTTTATGATAATTGCTGTTACAATAGCCAATTGTTAATTGTTCTATGAATTGATGCGGAATGACTTTGCTTTCTTGGTACAGAGTAAAGTAAAATCGCACAACATTGTAGGCCAATTTAGGCTCCATTGTACGAGAAACTTAATGACCCATTTTATTTTCGTTACTGGTGGTGTTGTATCATCACTAGGTAAAGGTATTTCAGCTGCATCAGTGGCTGCGCTTTTAGAAGCCCGTGGTTTAAAAGTAACCATGGTAAAAATGGATCCATACATTAATGTCGATCCAGGGACTATGAGTCCATTCCAACACGGTGAAGTTTTTGTCACAGAGGATGGTGCTGAAACTGACTTAGACTTGGGTTATTACGAACGTTTCTTGCGTCGTGCGAAAATGACCAAACTGAACAACTTTACTTCAGGACGAGTGTACCAAGATGTCTTGAATAAAGAACGTCGTGGTGACTACCTCGGTGGTACAGTTCAAGTTATTCCACATATTACTGACAATATTAAAGAACGTGTTCTTCGCGCAGGTGAAGGCTATGACGTTGCGATCGTAGAGATTGGCGGTACAGTAGGTGACATTGAATCTCTCCCATTCATGGAATCTGTACGTCAACTTATGGTCGAACTAGGTCATAAGCGCACAATGTTAATGCACTTAACTTTACTTCCATACATTAAGTCAGCTGCTGAATTAAAAACCAAACCAACTCAACACTCTGTAAAAGAGCTTTTGTCGATTGGTATTCAACCAGACATCCTGATCTGCCGTACAGAGCATGATGTTGATGCTGACACTACACGTAAAATCGCGTTATTTACGAACGTTGAAGCACGTGCAGTTGTGGTATGTAAAGATGCGCGTTCAATTTACCAAATTCCACGTACTTTCTATGAGCAAAACGTTGATGATTTAATCTGTGAACGTTTTGGTTATAACGATCTTCCAGAAGCTGACCTTACAGACTGGGATAACGTTGTAGATGCATTACTGAACCCTGAATACACAGTTCGTGTAGCGATGGTTGGTAAATACGTTGAACTTCCAGATGCATACAAATCTGTTAACGAAGCGCTTTTACATGCGGGTATTCAAAACCGTGTGAAAGTTCAAATCGACTACGTCAATGCAGAAGAGCTTGAAAGCCAAGATGTAAACGACGTATTAAAAGACGCAGATGCAATCTTAGTTCCGGGTGGTTTCGGTGAACGTGGTACAGAAGGCAAAATGAAAGCGATTCGTTTTGCACGTGAAAACGGTGTACCGTTCCTCGGCATCTGTTTAGGTATGCAGTTGGCTGTGATCGAATATGCGCGCAACGTTGCGGGTATTAGCGATGCAACTTCAACTGAATTTAACCGTTCTACAAAATCACCATTGATTGGTCTAATCACTGAATGGTTAGATGAGCGCGGCGAAGTTCAACAACGTAATGCAGATTCTGACTTAGGCGGCACAATGCGTCTGGGTGCTCAAAAATCTGAATTGGTTGCGGGAACAAAAACTGCACAAGTGTACGGTTCTGAAGAGATCGTTGAACGTCATCGTCACCGTTATGAAATGAACAACCGTTATATCCCAGTGCTTGAAGAAAAAGGCATGAAGATTTCAGGTTATTCTCCGGTACAACGTCTCGTTGAAACTGTTGAAATTCCTGCACATCCTTGGTTTGTTGCGGTACAATTCCACCCAGAATTTACCAGCTCACCACGTGATGGTCACCCATTATTTGCTGGCTTTATTGATGCTGCTAAAAAACAGTATCAAAAAACCAAGTAATGGCATTGTAGGACTAAACTAGGAAGTTTAAATGTCACAATTAAAACCACAGGAAATTGTACGTTTAGGCGATATACAAATGGCAAATCATTTGCCATTTGTACTATTCGGCGGCATGAACGTACTTGAGTCAAAAGACCTTGCTTTTGAAATTGCTGAAACGTATGTGGATATCTGCAAACGCTTGGATATTCCCTATGTGTTTAAAGCAAGTTTTGATAAAGCCAATCGTTCAAGCTTGAACTCTTTCCGTGGCCCAGGCCTGGAAAAAGGAATCGAGTGGTTAGCTGACATTAAAAAACACTTTAATGTGCCGATTATTACTGACGTACATGAACCATACCAAGCTGCGCCTGTTGCTGAAGTTGCGGATATTATCCAACTTCCTGCATTTTTAAGCCGTCAGACTGACCTTGTTGAAGCGATGGCGAAAACTGATGCCATCATCAACATCAAAAAAGCACAGTTCCTTGCGCCACACGAAATGCGTCATATTTTACATAAGTGTTTGGAAGCAGGAAATGACAAACTGATTCTTTGTGAACGTGGTTCAGCATTTGGTTACAACAACTTAGTTGTCGATATGTTGGGCTTTGACATCATGAAAGAAATGAATGTCCCTGTGTTCTTTGATGTTACACATGCGCTTCAAACGCCGGGTGGACGTGCGGATTCTGCAGGTGGTCGTCGTGCGCAAATTACGACATTGGCACGTGCAGGTATGGCGACTGGTTTAGCAGGGTTGTTCTTAGAAGCTCATCCAGATCCAGAAAATGCCAAATGTGACGGTCCATGTGCGCTACGCATGTCACAGTTGGAACCTTTCTTGGCACAGTTAAAAGAACTCGATACCTTGGTTAAAGGTTTCGCAAAGTTAGACACACACTAATTCGATACACATTGATGCGTCACTTTTGACGCATCATTTTTATTAATCAACTGAGGAATTGTTCATGAGCCAAATCGTTGACATTCGTGCACGTGAAATTTTGGACTCTCGTGGTAACCCTACCATCGAAGCAGACGTAATCTTAGCCTCTGGCGTTGTAGGCCGTGCATGTGCACCATCTGGTGCTTCAACTGGTTCTCGTGAAGCTTTAGAACTTCGTGACGGCGACAAAGCTCGTTACTTAGGTAAAGGCGTTAAAACTGCGGTTAACAACGTTAACACAGTAATTCGTGATGCATTGTTGGGTAAATCAGTATTCGAACAAAAAGACATTGATAACACAATGATCGCGCTTGACGGTACTGAAAACAAAGAAAAATTAGGTGCGAACGCAACTTTAGCGGTTTCTTTAGCTGCTGCACGCGCTGCTGCTGATGAAAAGAAAATCCCACTTTTCCAATACATCGCAGACCTTCGTAATAACAGCATTTTGACTATGCCTGTTCCAATGATGAACATCCTAAATGGTGGTTCACATGCAGACAACAACGTAGACATTCAAGAATTTATGATTGAGCCAGTTGGCTTCACTTCATTCTCTGAAGCTTTACGCGCTGGTGCTGAAATTTTCCATTCTTTAAAATCAGTTTTAAAGAAACAAGGTCTAAATACTGCCGTTGGTGATGAAGGTGGTTTTGCACCGAACCTTCGTTCTAACGAAGAAGCAATTACAGTAATTCTTGAAGCAATTGAAAAAACTGGCTACAAAGCAGGTTCTGACATTATGCTTGCGCTTGACTGTGCATCTTCAGAATTCTACAAAGATGGTCAATACATCCTTGCAGGTGAAGGCAATAAAGCATTCACAAGCAACCAATTTGCTGACTACCTTGCAGGTTTTGCAAAACAATACCCAATCATTTCAATTGAAGATGGTTTGGACGAGTCTGATTGGGAAGGTTGGTCTTACCTCACTTCAATCCTTGGCGACAAAATCCAATTGGTTGGTGATGACCTATTCGTGACGAATCCTAAGATTCTTCAACGTGGTATCAACGAAAAAGTGGGTAACTCAATTCTGATCAAGTACAACCAAATCGGTACGTTGACTGAAACTCTAGATGCAATCTACCTTGCGAAAGCAAATGGTTACACTACAGTAATTTCACACCGTTCTGGTGAAACTGAAGATTCAACTATTGCGGATCTTGCAGTGGGTACAGCAGCGGGTCAAATCAAAACTGGTTCACTTTGCCGTTCTGACCGTGTAGCGAAATATAACCAATTACTTCGTATTGAAGAATTGACTAATGCAGCATATCGCGGTAAAGCTGAGTTCAAAGGTTTGAACTAAGCAGATCATGCTATCTATGTTAAATGTATTTGACTCCAAAGCGAGTAAAGCATTGTTGGGCCTTGCGATCTTTTTGATCGCAGGGTTTCAATATTTATACTGGTTCGGTGAAGGTGGTTATCATCAACATCAACAACTGAGTCAGAAAATACAACAACAAGTCGAACTCAATGACGAATTAAAAGAACGAAATCGCGTGCTTGCCGCTGAAGTATACGATTTAAAAAATGGCGTTGAAGCTATTGAAGAGCATGCTCGTCTTGATTTAGGTTTAATTAAACCGCATGAAACTTTCGTGCAGATGAGTACGATCAGTACTCAGTACAAACCAATTTATATTGATCCAAACGCAAAAGTAGACCTACGTACCAATGAGTCAGAACCAGCCGAACTTCCACCCGAACCTTAAATTGTGGGCTATTATTCCTGCTGCTGGTTCAGGAAGTCGATTTTCTAAAACTGAACTAAAACAATATCAAAACATTGCGGGTCTAACTGTGCTTGAACACACAGTTGCGCGTCTTAACCAATTACCTTTAACAGGCTATGTATTGGCTATAGGCGAGCAAGATAATATTGCTCAGACTTTGGCACTAGCAAATCAAGATAAGGCACATTTTTGTTTAGGCGGTGCAGAGCGTGTGCATTCTGTACTCAATGCATTGCAATATCTATCTAGGATTGCCAATGATGATGATTGGGTGTTTGTTCATGATGCAGCACGACCATGTGTCTCACAGTTGAGTTTAGAAAATTTAGTTCAATCGGCAGTCGATTCAGAGCTAAGTGCGATTCTCGCCATTCCCGTACGCGATACATTAAAACGAGTTGAAACGGCACCACAAATATCAACTACGGTAGATCGTTCAACTTTATGGCAAGCGCAGACACCACAAATTGCCAAATTGGGTGTGCTTAAAAATGCCATTGAACAAGCGCTTGCCGCTGGTGCGACCATCACAGATGAGGCTAGTGCTTTAGAATTTGTCGGTGAGCATGTCAATGTCGTGCAGGGTCGTTCGGACAATATTAAAATTACCTATCCAGATGACTTGGAATTGGCACGTTTAATTTTAGCGTCTCAAGTTAATAGATGATTATTTCAAGGAATATTTAAGGGACAGTGATTTTTACTGTCGCTTTAATCTATAATTCCCGCATCCTTTTTAGATCTGTTTCGCAATGATCCCTTCTCAACAGTATCGTTTTTTACGTCAGTCATTACGCGATGGCCGCAGTATAAAACACGATTCTTCTCGATGGGCTAAACTTCATTTAGACCCGTGGTTACTTTGCTTCTTGGTACTCAATGCAATATTGGGGCTGATGGTTGTCTATAGTGCGACCGCGGAAGATTCGGGAATGGTACTACGTCAAGCCACAAGTTTTGGTGTAGGCTTTATTGTGATGCTGATCTGCGCGCAAATTCCACCCAAAGTTTACCAATCTATGAGTCCGTACTTATATGCCATCGGTATATTTTTACTGTTGTTGGTTCTGGTTATTGGTGAAAAAAGGATGGGGGCGAAACGCTGGATTAGCTTGCCGGGTATCGGCAGTATGCAGCCGAGTGAGTTTATGAAATTTGCCATGCCACTGATGATGGCGTGGTATTTTGCGCGAAAACCATTTCCACCGAAATTTTTACAAATTGTCGGGGCATTAATTTTATTATTGATTCCATTTGCATTGGTTGCTTTACAGCCCGACTTGAATATTGGTTTGATTATTCCAGGTATTTTTGTTTTATTTTTAAGTGGTATGTCTTGGCGTTTAATTGCAGGTGCTTTAACAGCCTTTGCAATTGCAGCACCTGTACTCTGGATGTTTTTTTTGCAGGAATATCAGAAAAAACGTGTACTGACCTTATTTGACCCTGAGTCTGACGCACTTGGTGCAGGTTGGAATATTATTCAGTCTAAAATTGCCATTGGTTCAGGCGGTTTAATGGGTAAGGGGTATACCGAAGGGACGCAGTCGCACTTGGGCTATCTGCCAGAGCATCATACTGACTTTATTATGTCGACCTATGCAGAAGAATTTGGCTTTATTGGTGTATTTCTTTTATTTAGTTTGTTTACAGCAATTATTGTTCGCTGTCTGATTATTGGACTAAATTCTTTCCATAATTTTGGACGACTTTATGCAGGGGCGATGGGCTTAACTTTCTTCTTCTTTGTATTTTTGAACTCGGGTATGGTTAGTGGTATCTTGCCTGTAACAGGCGATCCATTGCCCTTGATGAGTTATGGGGGGACAGCAGTCATATCCATGCTTGCAGGTATGGGGATTGTGATGTCGATTCATACGCATCGTTAAGTGTAATAGACAACATTAAGCCGGATTTATATCCGGTTTTTTTTGCTTGAGATTTAAAATAGACGAGATAAAACTGCGAAAAATTGACTATTGAAATAGGCATGAAAGGTTCTAATAAATTAAAAAGCTTCATCCGGTGATGTGGTGCTTTAATCTATAGTTAAAGTTAAGGCATCATAAAAGAAATAAAATTTAATCTACTAATGTTTGGACCCAATGCAAGCTTCCGCTCATAGATATTTCAACACCACAATTTGCTATATCTAAGTATTCTTTTGGAATATAAGCAAATAACTTATCGTCAATATAAGCAATCCAAAATTCTGGCGGCGGACAATCACACTCATCGAAGAATCCATTGGTTTCTTTATATGCCAAACAATCATACATAGAGCATGAAATATCAAATTCTAATATTCCTCCAGAGGATTCAAATGAGTAAGTCTGTTCTTGCACTTTATATTTAGAAAAGACAGATTGAATTACTTTAGCGTAGTTTTTGTTT
The DNA here is from genome assembly GCF_013417875.1 of Acinetobacter sp. YH12219. Lineage (NCBI taxonomy): Bacteria > Pseudomonadati > Pseudomonadota > Gammaproteobacteria > Moraxellales > Moraxellaceae > Acinetobacter > Acinetobacter sp. YH12219. Next base: position 40,774 of record NZ_VPDC01000023.1, on the reverse strand, counting down.
GCAACATCACTAAAATTTCTATTACACATACTCCAGAGTTTTTCTATCTTTAGCGTAGAAAAGTTCTTGAATATATTTGCATTTCGATCAAAAAAAATTGGTTTTTGGTTTAAAAGAAAACCTTTTATTTTCATAAGACTAGATCCTATATCTAATATATCTATTGATCTAGATATTAAATCCTAATGTCTAGTTTCGATAGTCTAAATACCTTTCATTTACATATTAGTGCTCATACAAACTCTGAAGTGTGCAACTAGGATCGAATTTTTTTATTTATCTGTGGGATTTGAAACTGTTTTGTAGTTTCAATCAAAAATAAAGCCCTCAATTGAGGGCTTTATTTAGATATTAATTAATGTAGGAACCATGTGTAGTAGCCCCACAGCATAAGTGGCCAAGCGAGAAAGGGGCTAAAAAGCCATTTCCAGAACCAATGGTGTGGCGTAAAACCCACACCATGCACAAAACCACCTGAAATACCTATCATGATGAACATCAGCGCTCGATGGCTATATCCACCATTGTCATCCAGCATGGCAGCAGGATGTACAAGTAACACGGCTGCCAAAGGAAAAGCTAACAGGCAGGAAATGACCATTGCAAATTTATTTGGCTTCTTTTCTACAAGTGATTTTTCTACAGCAGCATCAGTCATTTGTTATTCCTCATCTAGATCTTGATGATGTTCGATGTAAAGCGCACTAAGTACACCTGCAAAACATGCCATCAAAATACCGAGAATCCAAGCAAAATACCACATCGTCTTTTCTCCTTAGACACAGTCTTAGTATAGGCTGTGTGAATTCTCTTCAATATGTTTGTTAGTAACCACGCCCCACATTTTGTAGTAACACCAAGTTGTGTAGCACAGGATAAGTGGGACAAAAATACATGCTGCAACTGTCATCACAGTTAGGGTATTTTTACTTGATACCGCATCCCACATAGTCAAACTTACAGTTGGGTTGATGCTCGATGGCATAAGGAAAGGGAACAATGCAAAACCAGCAGTTAAGATTGCACCAATGACTGCCAAGCTTGAACCAAGGAAGCTGAAACCTGCTTTACCTTTACCTGCGGCAAGGATGATGATCAGTGCACCTAAAATAGCCATGATTGGCGCAATCATAGTAATTGGATAAGTACTGTAATTGTTCATCCAACCTGGGTTGGCATTGGTGATCACTTCTTTAGCTAATGGGTTTGCAACGCCATTAGTGTCAAACGGTTGAGCTAATGTGTAGCCTTGGATATTACCGAAGTATAACCATGCGCCTGCCAGTAAGAAGCAAACTAAGAATACGATACCCATAAGCTGAGTTGCTTTTGCAGAGCGTGCGCGTAGATCGCCGTCTGTACGAAGCATGAGCCATGCACCACCGTGTGCGCAAAGCATAGACAAACTCACGATACCGCAAACTAAAGCGAATGGGTTAAGCAGTGCAAAGAAGCTCCCTGTATAAGTCGAGCGAACAGTTTCGTCCATAGTGAATGGAACACCAAGGAACATATTACCAAACGCAACACCAAATACGAGGGCAGGAACGGCACCACCAATTGCTAAACCCCAGTCCCAAGAATTACGCCACTTGGTATTTTCAAGTTTAGAACGGTAGTCAAAACCGACAGGACGTAAGAAGAGAGCGAAGAGTACCAGTAACAGCGCCCAATACATGCCTGAGAATGCAGTTGCATATACCATTGGCCATGCTGCAAACAGTGCACCACCGGCAGTAATAAACCATACTTGGTTACCGTCCCAGTGTGGGGCAATCGTATTGATTGCCGCACGACGTTCTTCGTCTTTTTTACCTACGAATGGCATGATCGCCATTGAGCCCATATCGAAGCCATCGGTGAGGGCGAAGCCGATCAGTAGGACACCGACTAAAACCCACCAAATGATTTTGAGTAATTCATATTCGATCATGCTTGAGCCTCCTCATTTGCCTTTTTTGCAGCTTCAAGTTTCTCGAAGTGGTATTTACCAGTATGTAGAGAACTTGGGCCAAGGCGTGAGAATTTAATCATTAAGTACATTTCAATGATCAGCAGTACAGTGTAGAACGCTGCCAATGCAAGGATAGAACCCCATACATCACCTGTACTTAAGCTAGAAGCTGAAAGATGTGTAGGTAGAACTTCACCGATAGTCCATGGTTGACGACCAACTTCGGCAACATACCAACCTGTTTGTGCAGCAATCCAAGGTAATGGTAGAGCAAACAAAGCAAATTTTAATAACCAAGGTTTGTTTTCTGCATTACGTTTACCGACAGCAAAGGTAGCAAGTACGAACAGAAGGAGCATTAAGAAACCAGAAGCAACCATTGCACGGAATGCCCAGAACAAGCTTGGAACATGTGGAATAGTGTCTTTTGCAGCAGCTTTGATTTGATCATCAGAAGCATCGACCACTTTGTCTGTGTATTTTTTCAGAAGCAGACCATAACCCAAGTCTTTTTGAGACTCAGCAAATGCTGCTTTAAGTTCAGGAGACGTATCGCCTGCACGAAGTTGTTCTAACTGTGAGTAAGCCACCATACCGTTACGAATACGCGCTTCGTGTTGTACGATCAGGTCTTTAATACCTGTCACTTCTTTATCAGTTGAACGTGTTGCGATAATCCCCATGACATAAGGAATTTTGATCGCGTAGTCAGTAGACATGGTTTCTTTATTTGGAATACCGAACAAAGTAAATGGCGCTGGAGCTGGGTGAGTGTCCCATTCAGCTTCAATCGCAGCTAGTTTAGTTTTTTGTACGTCACCAATTTCATAACCAGATTCATCACCCAGTAAGATCACCGAAAGTGTAGACGCTAAACCAAAGATAGCAGCGATGGCGAATGAGCGACGCGCAAATGGCAAGTCACGCTTTTTCAATAAGTAGTAACTTGAAATTGCCAGTACGAAAATAGCACCAGTCACATAACCTGCAGATACGGTATGCACGAATTTAACCTGAGCCACGGGGTTGAAAATCAGCGCACCGAAGTCCACCATTTCCATACGCATGGTTTCATAGTTAAAAGCAGAACCAACAGGGTTTTGCATCCAACCATTGGCCACTAAAATCCATAGTGCAGACATGTTCGAGCCAAGCGCAACTAACCAAGTGACAGCCAAATGCTGAACTTTGGATAGGCGATCCCAGCCGAAGAAGAATAAACCAATAAATGTTGATTCAAGGAAGAATGCCATCAGACCTTCAATGGCTAATGGTGCACCGAAAATATCACCGACATAGTGCGAGTAATACGCCCAGTTAGTACCGAACTGAAACTCCATGGTCAAACCAGTAGTAACACCTAAAGCGAAGTTAATACCGAAGAGTTTTCCCCAGAATTTAGTCATGTCTTTATAAATTTCTTTGCCAGAAATCACATAGGTGGTTTCCATAATGGCAAGAATAAAAGCCAGACCTAAAGTCAGCGGAACAAAAATAAAGTGATACATCGCGGTCATTGCAAATTGGAACCGCGAAAGATCGACCACGCTTTCAGAAATCATCAACGTGTCTCCTTGATTTGGGAAGGACTGCCAGCAATATGCTCGGCAACTTGATTGTCAAAGTTTTTAGGGATGGTAGGGGCGTCGAACCAGATGTTCTTAATGATCATTAAAATAATCACTTTAATTATTAGTATTGCGGTTATTTCTCTGACCACACGACGATTTAAATCTTTGAATTTTAAGCTCATGGAGATAAGCCTATTCTTTAAACTTGTACTATATTATTAACAAATATACACAAAAAGCAAATAGGTTGAACAGTTAAAATAAAAATATATTATTAAAGTGTTTTAATACAATAACTTAATCGTTTTAATGATTTAAAAATAAACTAATTCTGTTATTATAAATACCTGACTAAAATACTTATATTTAAACTTTTTAAACCCGACTAAATTGCTTATGTATCTAATTTAAATTCTGACTAATTTACTATATTTACTAAAATTTACATTGTGAATAATGAGAATCTTTACTAATTAAATATAAGTAGGTTAAGTCTTGAAGTGCGACACCACCTCGCTATTAAATAACCCGAATCATGAATAAGCCCAGATATATCATGATAAATTGAGGCTTGTTTTGATGTGGGCCGCATTCTTCAGTGTATAAACTTCTGTCTGCGGACATATCGCAGCAATTGCCTCAGAAAGCTTTTACGTCCATCAATGCAGGCGATCAGAATGTCTGTCACTATTCTGCAAATCTGTGAATACGCTGAACATTCATTAGCACCTTCACTTTTTGAAAGGTAAAGACCTAGCCGTTCTTTATGGTCCTCGGCATGTAATCCCAGAATGGTAAAACGGCTTTGTTGACAGAAATACCTTCATTCTTGATCTTTTTTGTTAAAAACACAACATTTTAATTGGTGAATAATACTTGTAATGAATGGTATTGAGCCACACAAATGGATATACGGCAATATCGAGAAGACGCCGTTACCAAGCATGTAATTCAGGGATTAACTTGTCTGTAATATTGGTAATGCCACCCGTGGAAAGAACCAGTGCATACATATCGGTAATTTGTTTCTGAATATTGCGGTAGCCCGTACGGAGTGCATATAGCGAAATGACTTTGTTGTCGATCTATTTATGGAGTTAGGTTTGATTTTTCTTGACGAGTTGAGGCTCAAAATCGTCAGCACGATCCCGAGGTATTTCCAGTTCAAATGAACCGTAAGATGATTTTACAGTCTTACGAGAATAGCTATTCCTACAATTGGCTAGTGGGGGCTTCTAAATTCAATTTCAGCATTTAAAGCTGCTTCTGTCAGTTGTTTGAGGGGTGGGGTTAAGATACCGTTTTCACCAGTGAGGAGGGCTTGACTGTAATTGTTTTTAAAAACAGCTTTGAAATCAAAGTTGCTTGCCATGATGTGTCATTTCTTGTTTGATTCAGTTTATTGAAATGACACAGATTTTTGAATACTATTGAAAAGGCAGGTATTTATAACGTATATAAGTCCTACTTTTGCTAATCAAAGCGCAATATTGTATACTTCTGCTTAACTCGAAGCGGGTAATGTTCCTGCTTATCTTTTTTTATTTAGCTGATTGTGATTTATCTGTATTCAAGCTTCTGACTTGAATCATATCTTTGTAACTACAGAATTATTATTCCAAACCCGATTGATTAATCTCTTTGTTCTGTCACAAAAAGCTCACATGTTGAGTAAATCTTTTGAATATTTTAAATACTTGGCAAACTGCCAAAGCCGTAAATGGCGACGAAATTAATGTAAAAATGGTGCCTTTAAAACGTCAACAAAATACCAATGCTGGTTTAATTTGGGTTGATGTTGGGCAAATGGTTGAATTAGAAACAGGCGAGACATTTAACCTGAATCTAGATGGCAAAAGCTTCTATACTGGCCCAAACCAGCTATATCGCTTAGCCTAAAAGCAAAAAAAAAAACAGCAGATCATCTGCTGTTTTTTTTTGCTTAATTAAAAGTCTACGTTTGCATGGTCTGGAGGCATATATTAATCAGATATGATGGTAAGTTTTTCTAAAGGCTAACGATTAGAAAGCTATGGACTAGTAAGACCAAATTTTTAATTTTAAATCACTCACAGATGGGTTTTCACCAATCTCTAATATTTGAGCTTGTTCTGCACGCCAGTCCCCTAAAACGATACGTGATTTGCCGTGCACATCATGTATTTGGGGGCGGTGGGTATGTCCATGAATCAGTAGATCGGCTTGCTCTAAAGCCTTTTCTACAGCTTCGGCATTTACATCCATAATGTCATAGGATTTAACTTGCTTGGTTTCAGTACTTTTTTTGCGGAAACCATTGGCGATTTTTTGTCGAATGCTAAGCGGTAAGCTTTTTAAGAAACCTAAAAGGAAAGGATTACGAATCACTTTACGAAACTTTTGGTAAGACACATCATCGGTGCAAAGTAAATCGCCATGTTCGAGACGAATTTTATAGTTGCCAATGTGGAGATAATCCACGTCTTGTAATAATTGACCGTGAAATTTATCTAAAAACTTTTGACCCAATGCAAAATCACGATTACCTACTTGGAAATAAATTTGATTTCCCAAAGCAGTGAAATCTTTTAGTGCTGTAATGATTTCGTCTAACCATGGGGCAGTGAAGTCATCACCAATCCAAGCATTAAACCAATCACCTAAAATATACAGCTGGGTATTTTGAGTTTTGTATTGTTCTAACAAAGCTAAAAACCCCCGAACGAGTCGAGGGTGTTCAGGTGACAAATGTAAATCAGCGATAAACAGATAGGTCACGAATCTTTTCCTTTGAATCTCCCTAAATCCCTCTTTAAAAAAGAGGGACTTTTCCTCCCTTTTATAAAGGGAGGTTAGGAGGGATTCTTATTCAGAAATGATTTTAGCTGATTCGATTACAACGTTCTCTAGAGGAACGTCTGCGTGGTAGCCACGGTTACCAGTACGAACGCCTTTGATTGCGTCAACAACGTCAAGACCTTCAGTTACTTTACCGAATACTGCATAGCCCCAACCTTGAGCTGTTTTACCAGTGTGATTAAGGAAAGAGTTGTTTTTCACGTTAATGAAGAATTGAGCTGAAGCAGAGTGAGGTGCTTGAGTACGTGCCATAGCGATCGTACCAACATCATTGCTTAAACCGTTGTCAGCTTCGTTTTCAATAGAATCACGAGTTGTTTTTTCTTTGAAGTTTTCATCCATGCCGCCGCCTTGGATCATGAAACCATCAATAACACGGTGGAAAATCACGCCGTCATAGAAACCATCGCGAACATACTGTAAGAAGTTTTCAGCAGTTTTAGGTGCTTTTTCAGTGTTAAGCTCAAGAACAATACGACCTTTATTGGTGTTTAATTCGACTTGAGGAAAACTCATTGTGTAATCTCCTGTACATGGACATGAAAGCCATGGGTTTTTTGGTTGTGAGAAGCATAAGCAAACTGTAAACTACAAGGCAAGTAAAAACGTTACTTTCTTTGTTAAAAATAAAGAAAAGCGTTTTAATTATCCTAATTTTATCTTTATAGAAGTGATTTTATTACCATGAAGCCAAACGATGTTGTTTCATCCCTGCCTAACAATCCGACAACCAAGAACAATGCCCCTGTCGAAGCTGCGCAGCAGGAACAACAGCCAGGCTTAGATTTTGTACGTCAAGTCATTACAGATGATTTATCTGCAGGTCGTACCGAACAAGTTGTAACACGTTTTCCACCAGAGCCAAATGGCTACCTACATATTGGTCATGTAAAAGCTATTTGCCTAAACTTTGGTATTGCTCAAGAATTCGCAGGTCTATGTAACCTCCGTTTTGACGATACAAACCCGGATGCCGAAGAGCAAGAGTATGTAGACGGTATTGCCAATGACGTCAAATGGCTAGGTTTTGAGTGGAATGGCGAGCCACGTTATGCATCGAGCTATTTTGATCAGCTTTACGCTTGGGCAGTTCAATTGATTGAACAAGGTGATGCTTATGTGGATTTGCAAAGCCCTGAAGAAATCAAACTGAACCGCGGTAATTTTGTTGAGCCGGGTAAAAACTCGCCGCAACGTGATGCTAGCGTAGAAGAAAACTTAGCGCGTTTTGAACAAATGCGTAATGGTGAGTTGGGAGAAGGTCAGGCAGTACTACGTGCCAAAATTGACATGACTTCACCTAACATTCATATGCGTGATCCTATTTTGTATCGTATTTTGCATTCTGAACATCACCAAACTGGTGATAAATGGAAAATGTACCCAATGTACGATTATGCGCATCCATTATCAGATGCCATTGAAGGAGTTACGCATTCACTGTGTACACTTGAGTTTGTTGATCACCGTCCATTCTATGACTGGGTTGTAGAGAAAGTTAAATCACCATCTGTACCACGTCAGTACGAATCAAGCCGCTTAAATGTGGATTACACCATTACCTCTAAGCGTAAATTACGTAAATTGGTTGAAGGTGGTTTTGTGAATGGTTGGGATGACCCGCGTATGCCGACCGTTGTAGGTATGCGCCGTCGCGGCTTTACTCCAGAAGGTCTGCGTGACTTCTGTAAACGTGTCGGTGTAACAAAAGTCGATGGCAGTATCGTGGATGTTGCAATGCTTGAATACTGCATCCGTCAGTCTTTAGAAAATACTGCTTCGCGTGGTATGGCAGTGTTGAATCCACTCAAAATGACTTTAACTAACTTGCCTGAAGCAATGGATTTGGTACATGCACGTCATCCAAACGTTGACATGGGTGACCGTATCATTCCGTTGACTCAAGACATTTACATCGACCGTAAAGACTTTGAAGAAGTTGCACCTAAAGGCTTTAAACGTCTGATTCCGGGCGGTGAAGTGCGTTTACGTCATGCGTATGTCATTAAGTGTGATGAAGTGATTAAAGACGAGAACGGTGAAGTGATTGAATTGAAATGTTCAATCGACCCTGAAACTTTAGGTAAAAACCCTGAAGGCCGTAAAGTGAAAGGTGTTGTACATTGGGTTTCTGCAAGCAAGGGTATTGCAGCGGAAGTTCGTATCTACGACCGTTTATTCACTGAATCAGACCCTGAAGTGGGTGATGACTTCCTTGCAAACTTAAATCCAGAATCACTTAAAGTGGTTCAAGCGGTCATTGAGCCTGCATTGGCAGAAGCAAAACCTGAAGATCGTTTCCAATTTGAACGTGAAGGTTACTTTGTTGCAGATCAGTTTGATCATACAGCTGAAAAACCAGTGTTTAACCGCATCTTAGATTTGAAAGACAGTTTTAAACCGGGTAAATAAAATCTTAGTTTTTAAAGGGATTCATCTTTGAATCCCCAATAGGTTAAGATCAAGTAGGTTAAGATTAAGCTCAACTTCGGTTGGGCTTTTTTCATTGTTGAGATGGTTCATTAAGGCAGTACAGAGGGGAAATAAGTGATCATTCGAAATAAAAATAATAGCTTTAAACTTTTATTTGCATGGCATGGCACGATACTCCCAAAAGTCATGCCTGCGTTGGCTGTCGTCGTGAGTTTGTCGGCGATTTTGGTGTATCTTAGCGCTGCACATTACCTGAATACGCCCGAAGTTCCAGCCATCGGGTTTACTATCTTTGGGGTAATTCTGTCGATTTTTTTGAGCTTTCGAAATACTGCCTGTTATGACCGTTGGTGGGAAGGTCGCAAGCTTTGGGGCACATTGATTGCCAATACACGCCACATGATTCGGGATAGTCATGTACTTGAAGATGAGCAAAGAACCGTGTTGATGTACCGCATCATGCTGTTTTGCAATTTGTTACGTGATCGCTTACGCTATGAATCACAAGATATTGTACATTTTAAAGACGGTGTAGATTTAACGGAGCAGCAATGGCAGCAATGCCGAGACAATATCAATGCACCACAGTATTTACTTGAAATTATTCAAAAAGATTTAGTCAAAGCCTATAAGCAAGGTCAGATTACAGACATTATCTACAGCACGCTTACACGTCATACCGTAGCGATGGGTGATATCCATGCAGGCTGTGACCGTATTATGACCACGCCATTGCCATTTTCCTATTCGGTGCTTTTACATCGCGCGGTGTATTCATTTTGTCTGATTTTGCCGTTTAGCCTAGAGGCCAGTTTAGGGATTTGGACACCTGTAATTGTGGCTTTGATTGCATATTTATTTTTAGGTTTGGATGCGTTAAGTGCAGAACTGGAAGAGCCTTTTGGCTTGCAGGAAAATGATTTGCCGCTGGACTCGATTGTACGAAACATTGAGCGTGAAATGTATAGCAGCTTAGAAGTTGAACTTCCGCCGCTGATTAAGACTTTTAACAGTAATTTAAGATAAATTCTTGGCCTAATTTTCAGATAAATTAGGCGATACATACCACGCATATTGATGCTGAAAAAAATCGTCCAAGTGTTGCATAAAGGCCTGTACTTTAGGCGGAACAAAATGTCGATGCGGAATTACCACATAGATTGCTGTGCTTTGAACAGGGATTGCTGGTAGAACTTGGACAAGTCGGCCAGAGAGTAGATCGTCCTCCACATGCCAAATAGAGTGGTTTGAGATGCCTAAACCTGCAAGTGCTGCTTGGTGTACGCCTTCACCTGAGTTGATATGAACTTGTCCTGAAACAGGTATATTTATGTTGTGTTGATCTTGGACGAATGTCCAAAGCTGCGAAACACCCTTAGGGTATTTCTGTAAAATGCATTGGTGTATAGAGAGCTCTTCTAGGGAGTGAGGTTCGCCATGTTGTTCGATATAGCTAGGCGAGGCACACAAAATACGACGGTTTAAGCTGAGCGGTTTAGCAATCAGTGATGAGTCTTCTAACTATCCAATACGTATCGCAACGTCGATACCTGCGGAGACCAAATCTAAATTTTGATCGGTCTGTTCAATATCCAAAGTCAATGTTGGATGCAACTTGGCAAAGGCTGCAAATACTGGCCCTAAAAATACGATTTCCAAAAACTTCTGAACAGGTGATTTTTAATACGCCGCTGAGTTGTTGTGGTTCAGGCTGAAATTGGCTCAGGAGAGAATTAAATTGTTCGAATAAGGAAAAACCTTGCTGCAATAAAACAGCACCTTCCTGTGTTAAATGTAGCTGCCGTATAGTGCGATGAAATAAGCGCAGCCCTAAACTTTGTTCAAGTCTGTGTAGACGGCTACTAGCGACAGAAACAGAGAGATTGGCTTCTTTAGCGGCTTGACTGATTGAACCCAGTATCGCCATTCGTGTGAATAAGTCGAAATCTTCAGTTAGCATTATCAATATAATCAAGAAAGTCTTTCTTGATATTCAGGGTTTTTCTGATAAACATCTGTGCCTATTCTGTGTATAAATCAAACACAGGAATTCACCATGAACTATCACAACCTAGGGCAATCTGGCTTACAAGTTTCAGAGTTCGGCTTTGGTGCAGGTACATTTGGCGGGCAAGGCCCTATTTTCTCTGCATGGGGGCAAGCGAGCTTAAATGATGCTCAGCGCATGATTGATCTCTGTATTGATCAAGGCGTGAATTATTTCGATACCGCAGATGCTTATTCAAATGGTGCCTCAGAGCAGATGCTAGGTGCATTACTTCATTCAAAACGCCAAGAGGTGATTATTTCCAGCAAAGTGGGTATCCGATTGAATGATGGAATCAATCAAGGTGGATATTCTAGAAGCTATTTAATACAAGCCGTGGAGGCGAGTTTAAAACGGTTAGGCACAGATTATATTGATGTGCTGCAGCTGCATCAGTTTGATAGCACGACGCCACTTGAGCAGCTGATGCGCAGTTTAGATGACTTGGTACGTAGTGGAAAAGTTCGCTATATCGGTACGTCGAATTTTTCAGGCTGGCAGCTTATGAAAGCACAATCGATTGCCCAACAGCAGGGCTATGAAAAGCTAAGTGTGCATCAAGTCTATTATTCTTTGATTGGACGTGACTATGAATGGGAGTTGATGCCTGCGCAGCATGATCAACAGATTGGTGCAGTGGTTTGGAGTCCGCTGGGCTGGGGGAGATTAACAGGGAAATTTGATCGTGAGCACGCGATTCCAAAGCAAAGCCGGCTGCATGAAACAGCACAATTCGCACCGCCAGTTCAACACGAGAAGTTATATGCGGTGTTAGATGTAATGCAAGAAATAGCCATGGAAACAGGGCACTCTATCCCGCAGATTGCATTGAATTGGCTGAAAACCAGACCGACAGTTTCTAGCATTTTGATAGGCGCACGTAATGAACAGCAACTGTTGGATAACCTTGCGGCGAAAGATTGGTCGTTAAGCGTAGAGCAGTTAGCCCGATTAGACGCAGTCAGTGCAGTGTATCCACCTTATCCATACTATCCCTATTGGAATGGGCAATTTACAGAGAAGAATCCCACGCTAGTGACATCAGCATTTATTACAGAACATACAGCATAATAGGGCAATAACAATTCAGTGGTAGGCAATGATCAGTTCTCTGTGCTATCACTGAATAAAATTAAAATACTGTAGGAATGCTGATGAGTGTCGTGATTGAAACCCAGATGTTAATTCGTAAGTCCATCAATATCGTATTTAATGCTTTTGTTGATCCTTTAATAACACAGCATTTTTGGTTTAGTGCATCGAGTGGCTATCTAGAAGAAGGTAAAACCGTGCAATGGACTTGGCAGAAATATAATGCAGTCGCCGATGTAGACGTGCTGAGTATTAAGGAAAACAAATTAATTCAAATACAGTGGGGAGAACCAAAAACTCAAGTCGATTTTATTTTTGAGCAGATTAGCCCGATGGAAACCTACGTTCGTATCAAAAATTCAAAGATTCCTCTGCAAGGTCAGGCATTAATTGATTTTATTATCGATAGTACAGGTGGTTTTACAACGGTTTTGGATGCAGCCAAAATTTATTTAGAACATGGCCTGCAAAGCAATTTGGTTGAAGATAAATTTCCACCTTTTAGCAATGCGAACTTTTAGCAATGTGAAGAGTGACCAAAATTAAGCATGACATCTGATACGCCGTAAGGAAAAGCTTGTGTATTAGCGCAGTATTTCTAAGCAATGTGCTGATGTATTGAAATTTGATAAAGCCACGGTTCAATGCTGCTGCAGTGAATTAACGATTTTTATGTTCTTCACGCTTTAAATAGGTATAAACCGGCATCTGCATTTTGGCTTTTTCGCGCAGTTTCTTTTTGATATAGAACACCAGTGCAAAGCAAGTAGTGGTCACGGTCAGCATCATACTGCTCATAAAACTCATCAGAGAACTGACATAGCCAATCGTGGTGAGTCGGTTCATCATACGGAACACTTGAGGACTACTTTCAACGCCGGTAATAGCCCATGTGCATAAGTGTTCACAGTTATTAATAATCAGATGATAGTTGTTTTCATGCATGCGAGAGCGCATACGACGCACCACTTTACGACCTTTAAATTTTGGATTGCTATATGACTGAACGATAATTTTTTTGCCGTGGCTGAAATTTTCGATAGAAGTCATTTCAATTGGATGTTTTTTGAAAAGGTGTGCAAAACCAGAGTAGTGAATGACTCTACCGCGGCCGGCATATATGCCATGATGGCTATAACCGAAGTGTTTAACAATCAGATGTGTTCCAAGAGGAAAACCATCTTTCTGCACGTGCATGAATTTACCAGTCCTACTTTAAATCCGAATTATTTTTAAAGATTAGTCTACTTTTAATCTGTGAATTAATCGACTATTTTAGCGATGATTTAGCTAAAATTTGTTCGATTTTTAACGTGCGCTATGGATAGGGTCATGCTTGGTCTTCAATTAACCTCAATGTTTAAAAAAATGCGCTTTATGATGCTGCTCGGTCTGATTTTCTCACCGAGTATTTCCTATGCCAATATTCAAGCGAAACGTGTCAGTCAGCCTATTGCCGTGGATGTGGTTGAAATTTCCGATCTGAGTCAACTGAAGCTCTATTTATATGATACACAGCAGCAGCCATATCAAGACCTACAGCGACTAAAGCAGGTATTAGCGCGTAAGTGTAATACGATGAACTTCGCAATGAATGCCGGGATGTATCATGCAGACTTAGCACCTGTTGGTCTATACGTTGAAAATGGAGTGCAGAAAAAAGCCTTGAATCGTGCAACACGAGGCTTTGGTAATTTTTTAATTCAGCCGAATGGTGTTCTAGCATGGAATGGCAAGCAAGCGGTGATATCAACCACACAAAAATATGCTTCCACAGATTTTAAGGCACGTTATGCAACGCAGTCAGGTCCAATGCTGGTGGTAGATGGAAAAATCAATCCAAACTTTATCCCACAGTCAGATTCATTGAAAATCCGCAATGGTGTGGGGATCAAAAACGGCAAGTTGTATTTTGTGATCAGTCGTGAAGGCGTGTCGTTTTATGCATTTGCACAATATTTTAAGCAGCAATTATCGATTAACAATGCCTTGTATTTAGATGGATCTGTGTCTAGTGCAGATATCCAAGCGTTGAATAGACATGATTCGAGTTTAAAACCTTTAGGGCCAATTGTAGCGTATACAACAGGATCTCAATGCAAACATTAAAAGCCCGAATAATCGGGCTTCATCTGTACAGTGTTTAGATTGATAGAAACAACTGTTTATTTGCCGACTAAACCTAAAAAGGTACTTTGGGTTTGGCACATTTGAATGGCTTGTTCTTTAGATTGTTGCTTGATACTTTCTTCAAACTGTTTTTTCTGTTCTTTGATTTGCTCTTCGTTTAAGCCCATTTGTTTCGATAAGGCTTCGAGTTTATCCCAAGATTCTTCGCATTCTTTGGGAATTTGGCTACAAGCACTTAGACTAAGTATGCAGCAGGCGATTAGGCAAATTGTTAATTTATTCATGTTCATTCCTTTAGTTTTTATATCAATGCTGTTTAGAGGTCTTCGGCATCATATTTGATGCAATATTAGGTTTTATTGTCGTGTGTTTAAAAATTAGACATCACTGAGTTGCCTTGGAGCATAGCATAAAAGCTGTAAATAGCGATGTGGCCAATCCACAAAACCTAATCTGTAAATAAGCGGCATACTTTTGATTAGACTAAAAAATGAAAAAGGCACTCTGTAAAACAGAATGCCTTGTTTGAACATTGAATGTTCAGACTCTACTGTAGAGGTAGATGCTGGATTTCATTTAATTCCTTACGGCTATAACCGCGCGAAGCGAGCACTTTTTTAATACCGAGGATAACATCTTCATCTGTTGCCTTTGTAAGAGCAGCAATAAGCTGTTCATTGGTTTTACAAGAGCAATCATTTTCAACACAGGCAATTTGATTCTTATGCCCGTTTTGCTGTTCATTAGCGAACAACTTATGCCAAAAACTCATAGAGCCTTCATTTGCGACCTAACATAGGACGAAATATAACCAATCCAATAAATAAAGCAAGACTACTAAAGTGAAATTTTAGCCACTTGAATCATCATTTTTTCGATTGGACTTTTAGAATCTTTGCCTAATTGATATAAAAAGGCATCCATTACACCGCATGTGGCGAGAAAATAAAGCTTTTTTAGTATATAAAAAAGGAGCTTTTAGAAAGCTCCTTTTATGACAACAACATGACTTGAAATAATTTGTTTAAATCTTCTCAAGAAACACACCAGACTCTACATGGTGTGTATAAGGGAATTGATCAAACAAGGCAAATTTACTGATTTTATGCGTTTGTGAAAGCAGTTTAAGATTGTCATGTAAAGTATCTGGGTTGCATGAAATATAGATAATGCGTTCAAAACGTTGCAACAGTTTTAGTGTTTCATCATCGATACCTGCACGCGGTGGATCGACAAATACCGTATCGAAGTTATAGCTTGAAATTTCAATCTCAGCTTCTTCAAGGCGGCGGAATGTACGTTCAGCATTGTAGGCTTGGGTAAACTCTTCAGCTGATAGACGAGCCACTTGGATATTATCAATGCCATTTTGCTCAATATTCCACTGTGCTGCATAAACTGAAGACTTGGCTAATTCTGTTGCCAAAACGCGATTAAAGCGTGTAGAAAGTGGCAGCGTGAAATTACCATTACCACAGTAGAGCTCAAGTAAGTCTTTGTCTGAGTGATCCGCAACCTGACACGCCCATTCCAGCATTTTTTGACATACGCCGGCATTTGGCTGTGTGAAGCTACTTTCAATTTGTTTGTACTGATATTTACGGTCAAACACTTGGAGTTCTTCAACCACATAGTCATCAGTTAAAATCACGCGCTGACCACGGCTACGACCATAAATCTTGATATTGAGTTTTTCAGATAGGGCTTTGGCAGCAACTTCCCATTCAGCATTGAGTGGGCAACGGTAAACCAATGAAACCAGCATTTCACCTTTCAGCGTTGCTAAGAAATGAACCTCAAATAAACGGCTCGATAAGATCTCTTGCGCCTTGAGTTCATTTAATAATATTGGCATTAAATCATTAATGCTTTTATCTGCAATCGGGAAATCTTTAATTTCGACAACTTGTTTTTCATTGTCTGCATTGCGTTCAAACATTGCATAGAACATATCATTTTCAGTATGCCAAATTCGGAATTCCGCTCGCATACGAAAGTTTTGTTCAGCAGAAGGAAAAACTTCTAAAGAGGGAGGGTTGTATTCTGAAAATTGAGCCGTAATGCGGGCAACTTTGGCATCAAGTTGTTGCTGATAAGTTGAAGTCATATGCAGTAAAAAATCGCAAACATATTAAAAAAAGTCATGTTAGCAAAATTCACCTTATAAGACTAAATTAATTCCACTTTTGGCTGTATTTATCTGTAGAGAAGATGAATCTGAATACGCTAAACAGAACTTTTATCGAGGGGAAGTTAAAAAAACGCTCAATCTTTATGGAACATTCATAAAGATTGAGCTAAGTGAGGAACTGATTAGTTGGAGTTCAATTCAGTGTTTAATTCATTGTCATTAAGCTAGCATTACCACCGGCTGCCGCTGTATTGACACTGATTGCCCGCTCAATCACGAAACGCTCTACAGGGATGTCATATTGGCCTGAAGCTAAATGCGTAATGCCAATAATTGCACCTTCACGAGACGCGATGACTTGTTGAATTTTTAATAACTCAGTTTGTTCACCATGGTGTAAAACCGCATCAAAATTGCCATGATAAATATCCGTGATCACTTTAAATTGGTCCACGAGGATTTTCGGCATGCTATTTAAGTGTTTTAACACAAAGGTATTGTCTGCAAGTACCACGGGTTGACTACCCACCGATAAAATCGCAGCAATTTGATTCAGTTGATCTGCATCATTATTGGCTAGTGAAAGTACACCTTTACGTGCCAAAATGGCATATTGGTTGTTTTCACCGGTTGGGCCTTGTAGCTCAAAACTTTGTCCAGCGGCTATGGCCTGCGGTGCTTGAATCGCAATGCCTGAAAAATGCTGCTTCGCCCAAGTGTTAAAAGCTTCATATGCAGGGAAGTGTGTAGCTTGCGTTTCTGCCTGAGCCGCATAAGGTGTAGCCAGTTTTTTCACAGACACTTGATGCATTAAACGGTAGAGATATAAAGGACCGCCCGCTTTTGGACCTGTACCTGATAAGCCTTCGCCGCCAAAGGGTTGTACACCAACCACAGCACCTACAATATTACGGTTAATGTACAGGTTGCCGACTTCTGCATGACCGATGACTTTTTGAATCGTGTCATCAATACGTGTATGCAAGCCCATGGTCAAGCCATAACCTTTGGCATTAATTTGTGTTAATAGGTTTTCAATCTCACCATATTTGTAGGTGATTAAATGCAATACTGGCCCAAAAACTTCGCGTTCTAAATCATTTAAATTTGGCAGTTCAATCAAAGTTGGTGCAACGAAAGTTCCCGTACTTAAGGCATTGCCATCAGCATTAAACATGATTTGATGTACTGGATAGCCTTTGCTACGCATCTTCTCAATATGTTTTTCAATATTTTGCTGTGCTTCAAGGTCGATCACTGGGCCAATGTCAGTTGCTAAAAGTGCAGGATTTCCGACACGAAGTTGCTTCATCGCACCTTGTAACATGGTACGGACAACGTCCACATTATCTTCTTGTACACAGAGAATACGTAGGGCAGAACAGCGTTGACCTGCACTGTCATAGGCAGAGTTAACGATATCCAATACCACTTGTTCTGTCAATGCAGATGAGTCAACAATCATGGCATTTTGACCGCCAGTTTCAGCAATCAATACCACGCTTTCGCCAAATTGGTTTAAGCGCTGTGCCACGGTTTTTTGCAAGATACGTGCGACTTCCGTTGAGCCAGTAAACATGATGCCTTGGACACGTGAGTCCGCGCTGAGTTTGGCACCAATGGTTTCGCCACGGCCAGGAAGGAGTTGCAATACATCGAAGGGAACACCTGCTTCCCATAAAATATGTACAGCTTGAGCAGCAATCAGTGGCGTTTGTTCAGCAGGCTTGGCAATCACGGTATTACCTGCAACCAAGGCTGCAGCAATTTGACCTGTGAAAATAGCAAGCGGGAAGTTCCATGGGCTAATGCACAGCACAGTGCCAAGAGGTTCAATTTGCGTATTTTCTGCTAGATCAATCATTTGAGCTGCATAATAACGTAGGAAATCTACAGCTTCACGGACTTCAGCAATAGCATTGGCATAAGTTTTACCACTTTCACGTGACAACAACACCATGAGAGATTGCAATTGTGCTTCCATCAAATCTGCCGCACGATTTAAGCATGCTGCACGCTGATCTTTGTCTAAAGTTTTCCATGAAGCTTGGGCATTTACAGCATTATTGAGAGCGATTTCCGCTTGCTCTAGACTAGCTTCACTGACACTGCCGACCACATCACTACGGTTTGCAGGGTTTGTAATGTTGATACTTGCAGTATGAATTTCTTCTAAATTAGCGCCCATTGCACTAGCATGCCACTGGGTATGTGCATGCTGTACTGCCGTGGTATTGAGCTGAGATAAGTCGCGATCATTGGCTAAATCGAGTCCTTTTGAGTTGCGACGTTCTGTGCCATACAAATCTTGCGGAAATGGGATAGAAGGATGCTTAGCTCCAGTGATACCTTCTTTTTCAGCCGTCGCTAATATCGTCTGTCTTGGATTTTCAATTAAATCTTCAATTTTTAAATTTTTATCTGCAATACGGTTGACGAAAGAGGTATTCGCACCATTTTCCAGTAAACGTCGAACCAAATAGGCCAATAAGGTTTCATGGTTACCCACTGGTGCATAAATACGACAAGGCACACCCAGTTTGTTGTCAGACTTCGAACCCACCACTTGTTCATAGAGGGGTTCACCCATGCCGTGAAGGCACTGAAATTCATACTGGCCTGGATAGTAAAGCTCTGGCTGTGCTAATTGGTAGATCGTAGCAACGGTTTGCGCATTGTGTGTTGCAAACTGAGGATAAATTTGCTCAGGTGCTGCCAAGAGTTTTTTAGCACATGCAATATAAGACAGGTCGGTATGAACTTTGCGCGTAAATACAGGATAGTCACTCATACCTTCAATTTGCGCTTTCTTAATTTCGCTGTCCCAGTATGCACCTTTCACTAAGCGGATCATTAAACGTTTTTGGCTACGCTTAGCGAGGTCAATAATATGGTCGACCACATAGAAACAGCGTTTTTGGTAGGCTTGAATCACAAATCCAATACCTTTCCAATCCGCTAATTTAGGCTCAAAACATAGGCGCTCAAGTAGTTCCAAAGAAATTTCAAGGCGGTCAGTTTCTTCAGCATCAATGTTTAGACCAATATTGTAATGCTTGGCTAATACTGCAAGTTCAAGCACTTTGCCATAAAGCTCGTTATGTACACGGTCGATCTGTGAACGTTGGTAGCGTGGGTGTAGGGCAGATAATTTGATCGAAATGCCTGCTCCGTTATAAACATCCTTACCTTCAGAAGCTTGACCAATCGCGTGGATCGCATCGGTATAGTCTTGATAATAACGTTCTGCATCAGGTTCAGTTAATGCTGCTTCACCTAACATGTCATATGAATAACGGAAGCCTTTGTCTTCTAATACTTCTGCATGTTTAAGCGCTTCATTGATGGTCTCGCCTGTGACAAACTGTTCGCCCATCATACGCATAGCCACGTCGACAGCTTTACGGATAATGCCACGACCACTGCGTGCTAAAATACCCGTCAATAGAGTAGACAGACTTTTTTGTTGAGGGGTTTCCATCAGTTTGCCCGTCAGCATTAATCCCCAAGCAGCAGCATTAACGAACATGAGGCTACTTTGGCCAACATGATCTTTCCAGTTACCTTGGTTGATTTTATCTTTGATCAGTAAATCACGTGTTGCTTTGTCTGGAATACGAAGTAGCGCTTCAGCTAAACACATGAGCGCGATGCCTTCTTGAGAAGACAATGAAAACTCTTGTAGCAAGCCTTGTACAATGCCTGCTTTACCTGTACCGCTTTTACGTTCACGTAATGAATGGGCTAAGTCAAAAGCCAATTGTTGAATTTGATCGCTGATCGGGGAAGGGATTTCACTGTGTGCTAATAAGTTTTCAATGCACTCAGTTTCAGCACGACGCCATGCTGTATTAATCGATTGTTCAAAGCTATTCTTGTCTTTAAATTCAGTGATGTAGTCATCGCTTCCCGTGACTTCAAATACTTTTCCATTCATGTTTCAATTTTCCGTGTCAAAGTTCTATGACGAGCAAATAAATCTTGAGCTTGATCCTTTATTTAATTTATCATCACAGAATATTTAGCGAATAACTCACTATAGTTTTAATAATATTTAGAGAAAAATTCAGATGACTAGCCCATATTTGAGCTTAGACCGTATAGATATTCGTATTTTAGAGTTGCTGCAAGAAGACGGAAAATTGTCCAATATTAAGCTTGCAGAAATGGTGAATTTATCACCCACTGCGGCGTTGGCACGTGTGCAAAAATTATCGAAAGAGGGCTTTATTTTAGGCTATGAAGCACGTTTAAATCCGGTCTTACTCAACAATGGATTTGTGGTTTTTGTAGAGATTTTACTAGATAAAACCACGCCCAATGTATTGGAAGATTTTTCGGATGCAGTGCGTCAAATTCCAGAAATCGTAGAATGTCACATGATCAGCGGTGGTTTTGATTTTGTGGTGAAAATACGCTGCGCAAATATGGAAGAATTTAGAAAAATTTCAGGGCAGGTGCTTTGGCAATTACCTGGTATCAAGGAAACGCGTAGTTATCCTGTGATGGAAGTGATCAAAGAAAGTATGCAAATTAAGCTGAAACCTGCGGCTCGATCAATTAAGTAACTGCACTTACGAGTATAAATGTAATTGCGCATTTTAAAACGATTTTTAAGTCTATTCGACGGAGTCTTACATCTTGGGTTTGGATAAAGGGTTTAGCCTTCGGCTGGAGGCACTTTTACGAAACGTTGTTTCTCATTTGGCAAAATGAGAAGTGTGCTTCGCAAGGAAATCATCTTGCGGTGCAATGCACCTCACCAACAAAACTCGTTCACTACCGTCAAATTATTAAAAATGTCGCAAAAACATTTTTGATGAAAATTAGTCCTGTCTCAAACACTTGTGGATGACTTTATCGCGTATCGTTTTCTTATTTGAATCAAATTGCGCATCTGATGTTACTGCGTAACATAAATTATGTAATAGAAAATGTGAGTACTAAAAAGGGGCATTTAGCCCCTTTTTAGTGTCAAAAATTTTAGATTTCAGACATTTCTTTTTGATATTGCGCTTCGGCTTTTTCAAAGCGTTCAACAACTTCAGCCTCAGGTGCTTTGCCCAATAAGCTCACGACAACGATACTGATTGCAGAGAAAATAAAGCCTGGAATGATTTCGTATAAACCAAGGTGGCCTAAGTAGTTTTTCCACACGATTACAGTCACAGCACCCACGATCATGCCAATGATTGCTCCGTTAAGCGTCATACGTTTCCACAGCAATGAAAGAATAATCAGTGGGCCAAATGCAGCTCCGAAACCTGCCCATGCATAAGCTACTAAGCCTAAAACTTTACTTGCAGGGTTCATTGCAAAGGTGATTGCAAATACGGCAATTGTCAAGACCATCGCACGTCCAATCCAAACCAATTCTTTTTGCGATGCGTTTTTACGAATAAAACCTTTGTACAAATCTTCCGTCAAGGTGGTTGAACACACCAATAACTGGCAGCTGAGTGTGCTCATCACCGCAGCTAAAATTGCGGCTAAAATAATCCCTGCAATCCACGGATTGAATAGAATTTTAGTCAATTCCATAAATACCGTTTCAGGGTTGGCATTAACGACGCTTGCCAGTTCTGGGTGAACTTGGAAGTAAGCAATACCGATATAACCCGCTGCTACAGCACCGCCTAGACACAGGATCATCCATGTCATACCAATGCGTCGTGCATTTGGAATGGATTTAACAGAATCGGCTGCCATAAAGCGAACCAAAATATGCGGCTGACCAAAATAGCCTAAGCCCCACGCCATGCTGGATAAAATCGCCACTGTACTTAAACCTTCAAATAAATTAGAAGCTTGTGGGCGAGCTGTTTCCAAAATAGCCGCAAGATTTTGACTGTTATCACCTAAAGCAAGGTAGGCGATGATCGGTGTGATCAGCAGTGCAAAGATCATCAGACCCGCTTGGAAAGTATCGGTCCAACTAATCGCTAAAAATCCACCAATGCAGACATAACTGATGGTTGCAATTGCACCAATCCACAGTGCTGTTGTGTAGTTCCAACCGAATAAACTTTCGAAAAGTCGTGCGCCAGCCACCATGCCAGAAGCACAGTAAATCGCAAAGAAAACTAAAATCACTACAGCTGAAATGATACGTAAAATCTTTTTACGGTCTGCAAAACGGCTCGTGAAATAATCGGGCAGGGTCAGGGCATTATTTTGATATTCGGTATGAACACGCAAGCGACCTGCAACGATCAGCCAGTTCAACCAAGCACCAATAATTAAGCCGATTGCAATCCAAGCTTCGGAAAGACCAGATAGATAAATTGCACCAGGGAGACCCATGAGTAGCCAACCACTCATGTCGGATGCACCTGCTGAAAGTGCAGTCACAACACTTCCTAAACTTCGTCCACCTAAAATGTATTCGTCAAAGTTATGCGTAGCTTTGTAGGCATACAAACCAATGGCAAGCATTGCAAGAATATAAAAAATAAAGGTGACTAATGTCGGGTTTAAATGGCTCATAGGCGGTTCATCCTTAATGAAAGCAAATCATCTCTGTCCTAGATGAAAATTTGTACTTCTGTCGTAAGTCGCAGATTCAAGCACGATTTAAAAATTACACTCTGTAACCTTTAAGCATATTTTATGTATGTTTTGCGTAAATGATATTTTTTCTTATTACAAATCGAATTTTTTATTGTGCTGCTGAAATGTTGTACAGAAGGGAATTTAAATTTTGAAATGTAAATCTACTTAAGACTTTTCATCACAAAAAGAGAACTAATGAAATTAGGTAAAAATTACACAATGTTACATGGTGAACAAGAAATGTGCATTTGAAATATTTGGTTGCAAATGTGCATCACATCATCTGTAGTGAGATGATTTGAACAGGTCGAATATGAGGTATGCACAGTCTTGGTGCGTAATTAGAGGGAATGCGCAGTGACAACGGTTCAAATGGAAAAAACGAGAATAGAGCATGATTTATTGGGGGATAAAGCAGTCCCGCAGTCATGTTATTACGGTATACATACATTGCGTGCCATCGAAAACTTTCAAATATCAAAGCAGCATGTCGGACAAAATTTAAACTTTGTACGCGCTATTGCTCGGGTAAAAAAAGCGTCAGCAGAAACCAATTATCAATTTAACTTAATACAAGATGATATTCGCCAAGCGATTCAGCAGGCGTGCGATGCATTGATTGATCATCCTGAACAATGGGCAGATTCATTTCCAATTGATATTTATCAAGGTGGAGCAGGCACTTCTATTAACATGAATGCCAATGAAGTCATTGCCAATATTGCCCTTGAGTTGCTCGGAGATGCTAAAGGCAGTTATCAACGGATTCATCCAAACGATCATGTTAATAAGTCACAATCCACCAATGATGTCTATCCAACAGCGCTGCGTCTAGCAACATTTAGCGCTTTTGATGCTTTATTTGTGGTTTTAAATCAGCTAATTGGAAGCTTACATATTAAAGCCGATGAGTTTAAACATGTCATCAAAATGGGGCGTACACAGTTACAAGATGCTGTTCCGATGACTTTGGGGCAAGAGTTCCGAGCATTTGCAACATTATTAAAAGAAGATTTGAAGTTGATTGAGCAAAATCGACAGCTTCTATTGGAAATTAATTTAGGTGCGACGGCAATTGGCACTGGCGTGAATTCTCCTGCGGGTTATGCAGCGAAGGCCGTTGAAAATCTAGCTCATTTGACCGGTCTAAAATTGCAAGGTGCAGAAGACTATGTCGAAGCAACCAGCGATTGTGGCGTATTTATTTTATTATCAAGTTGCTTAAAACGTTTAGCTGTCAAACTTTCTAAAATCTGTAATGACTTACGTCTTTCAAGTTCGGGGCCACGAACAGGTTTAGCGGAAATTCGTTTACCTGAGTTACAAGCAGGTTCGTCGATCATGCCTGCAAAGGTCAATCCCGTGATCCCAGAAGTGGTCAACCAAATTGCATTTCGAGTGATGGGCAATGATTTAACCATAACTTTAGCCGCAGAAGCAGGGCAATTACAATTAAATGTCATGGAGCCGGTCATTGCATTGTCCATGAATGAATCGATTGAGCTTTTGGTGAATGCCGTAAAAACATTAGATAGCAAATGTATCCAAGGAATTCAGGCAAATGAGCAAGCATGTTTTGACGCTGTTATGCGTAGTGTAGGAATCGTGACCTTACTCGATCCATATTTAGGTCATGCAAAATGTGATGAAATCGGTAAGCAATGTATTGCCGAAAATAAAACTATTCGCCAAGTGGTTTTAGAGCAAGAGCTGTTAACTGTAAGTCAATTGGATGAAATTTTCTCGATTGAAAATTTAGTTTCTGAAGTGACACCATTTAGTATGCCACTCGCTCAAGTGAGTTAAATGCTTATTTAAGACTTTTAAATAGCCCCATGATGAGTAAATGACGAAGGTTAATCCTTCGTTTTTTATTTGAAGAAATTAGTGGTAAATCTAGAAAACTAATCTGATGGCAGTGGCGTTTTAGATTTCTGAAAGTAACTTAATTTCTAAAAGAAAGTATTGGGTTGAAAATAAAACGCTATATTTGCTTAAGATCGTAATTATAGTTCTATATATAGTCATGAAGGTTTGGATGAAAAATTTAGCGCATAGATAAAGTCAGAAATACTTTAACTTGCCCAAAAAAGGATGTAATCGAAGTACAATAGGTTTTTTATCATGTTGTAGATAGTCAGATGTTTAATAAGTTAGTCGATTTATTCAAAGGCGCTAAAGAGTCGCCTGAGCAACTTTACTTAGAACAACACCACATTCAATATGATGAAACACAGGGCTATATCATTGAAGGCGTAGTTTTAAATACATTGTCTGAACGTATGGAATATCTGTCGAATAGAAAAATGACAAATTTCGATGATTTAAAACAGCTCTATGCAACTGCAATGATTATCAATGAAAAAATAGACTTGGAAATTGCAAGTCAACGCTTTGTTGCACGATTAGGCAATACTGAAGAAAATCTGTTGCAGTTTAAACTCTATGTCAAACTATTGAATGATTATTATCGTCAATTCATCCGTGATCGTAAGTAAGTGAATGGACTGCAGTGTTTGAGTTTGATGGGTGCGTTAATGGTACTCATCAATAGAAAATACAATCGCAAATCCATATTGGTTAAAACACTGTATATAGTTGCTTAAATCTCGGAATGTAAAAAGCATCGTGTTAATATGATCACCAAGTGATTAAAACATTAAAAGCTATTTACATCATGTTCCAGCAAGAAATTTCACAACTCAATCTTAAACAGCTCAAAGCTGGCGAAAAGCGGTGGGTCGGAAACTTACAAGGCTCATCTGCTGCATTATTATTTAAAGAAATTAGCAAACAATCGAAACAGTTGTTTGTGATTGTAGCACGTAATAATCAGCATCTCGGGCAGTTAGAAAGTGAGCTGGAATTTTACGGAATTAAGCCGACTATTTTCCCAGATTGGGAAATTTTACCTTATGACCGGCTGTCGCCACATCAAGACATCGTTTCTGAGCGCTTGGCGATTTTGTCCAATATGCCACAGCAAGGTGTGTTGTTGGTTTCAGCAACAACTTTAGCGCAGCGAGTTGCACCGGCATCTTGGGTATTAGGTGAACACTTTGATATTAAAGTAGGTCAAAAATTTGATATCGAACAACAAAAATTAAGATTAGTACAAGCGGGCTATCACTTAGTGGACACCGTTTATGATCATGGTGAATTTGCAGTACGCGGCAGCATCATGGATATTTACGCTTCGGGGCAAAGTTCACCAATTCGTATTGACTTATTTGATGATGAAATCGATACCCTCAAATTCTTTGATCCTGAAACTCAGCGAACCACCCAAAATTTAGATCATTTTACGGTTTTACCTGCAAAAGAATTTCCATTAAAAGAAGCGCGTTCACTGTTTCGTGATCGATATGCGGAAAATTTTCCGACGGCAAATCCAAAGAAAAACCCAATTTATCAGGATGTACAAGACGGTATAGCTTCACCGGGTATTGAGTTTTATTTTCCGTTGTTCTTCTCTGAACAAGCCATGAAAGAGCAAAGTACGCTATTTTCGTACTTACCTAAGAATGGCATTGTCATTACAGATAAATCTATTGATGACACATTGATTCAGTTTTGGTCGGATATTGTGCGTCGTTATGAAGACCGCCGTCATAATGTCGACCAACCGATTTTGCCGCCAGAGCAGATTTTCCTACAACCAAATCAAGTGTTAGAACAATTAAATCTCTGCCGTCGTATCGTGGCTTCGCCTGAGGCTTTTGATGAACGTAATGGCGTGATCAATCTTGCTGCTGAGATTCCACCCCGTTTACCGGTCGATCCAAAACGTGAAAAGCCATTTTCTGCGGTTAAGCAATATATCGATGCGGCAAATTATCCGGTGCTTTTGGTGGCTGAAAGCGCAGGTCGACGTGAAACCTTAAAAGATGCGTTGCGTCCAAGTTTGGGTGATATCCCGACGGTCGAAAGTTTTAATGATTTTATGCATTCTATGCATGCGATTGCGATCACCAATGCGCCCTTAGATCGTGGTTTATTGTTAACTGACAAGCTCAGTGTAATTTCTGAAAATCAGCTTTATGAACACCGTGTGGTTCAACGTCGTCGTAAACGCCAACAGGAAGTATCAGAAGAGTTCCTAGTTCGTAGTTTAACCGAGCTAAGTATTGGCGCACCAGTGGTTCATATTGATTATGGTGTGGGGCGATATGCAGGTTTAATTACCTTGAGTATCGATGAGCAAGACCATGAATTTTTGCAGTTAGACTATGCCGATGCAGCCAAAGTGTATGTCCCTGTGACAAACCTGCATTTAATTAGCCGATATAGCGGTGGTGACC
Organism: Acinetobacter sp. YH12219; assembly: GCF_013417875.1. Lineage (NCBI taxonomy): Bacteria > Pseudomonadati > Pseudomonadota > Gammaproteobacteria > Moraxellales > Moraxellaceae > Acinetobacter > Acinetobacter sp. YH12219. Next base: position 13,725 of record NZ_VPDC01000023.1, on the reverse strand, counting down.
CAGATCTAGCACCATTACATAAATTGGGCACAGATGCATGGTCTAAAGCCAAACGCAAAGCTTTAGAGCAGATCCATGATGTGGCGGCAGAACTTTTACATATTCAAGCCCGTCGTCACTCGAAGCCGGGTTATGGATTTGAACTGGATCAAAGTCTCTATATGCAGTTTGCCAGTGGCTTCGCCTATGAGGAAACCCTAGATCAAGCCAATGCTATTGAAGCGACACTCTATGACATGCAACAAGCGAAGCCGATGGATCGCTTGGTTTGTGGTGATGTCGGTTTTGGTAAAACAGAAGTAGCTATGCGTGCTGCATTTGTGGCAGTACAAAATAACAAACAAGTGGCTGTACTTGTTCCAACCACGTTGTTGGCGCAGCAGCACTACGAGTCTTTCAAAGATCGCTTCGCGGATTGGCCTGTACGTATTGAAGTCCTTTCACGCTTTGGTTCATCAAAATCACATACCAAAACCATTGAAGACCTCGCAGAAGGCAAAGTGGATATTGTGATTGGCACACATAAAATCTTGCAGGAAAGTGTGCAATTTAAAAATCTCGGCCTCATGATCGTGGATGAAGAGCACCGTTTTGGTGTACGTGATAAAGAGCGAATTAAAGCCTTACGTGCCGATGTTGATATGCTAACGCTAACTGCAACGCCTATTCCACGTACGCTGAATATGGCTTTTAGTGGCATGCGTGATCTATCTATTATTGCAACGCCGCCTGCACGTCGACTTGCTGTGAAAACCTTTGTACAAGAGCATACTGGAGATTCGATCAAAGAAGCCATCTTGCGTGAATTGCTACGTGGTGGACAAGTGTATTTCTTACACAACGAAGTCGAGACCATTGAACGTACGGCAGAAACCTTACGGGAATTGGTCCCTGAAGCACGTGTTGCGGTTGCTCATGGTCAAATGCGTGAGCGTGAACTAGAGCAAATCATGCAACAGTTCTATCACAAAGAATATAACGTGCTGGTGTGTTCAACCATTATTGAAACTGGGATTGATGTGCCAAACGCCAATACCATTTTGATTGAACGTGCAGATAAACTGGGGCTTGCGCAGTTGCACCAATTACGTGGTCGTGTTGGTCGATCGCACCATCAAGCATACGCCTATTTACTTGTACCTTCGCTCAAAGGCTTAAAGGGTGATGCTGAAAAACGCCTAGATGCCATTTCGCGTGCATCGACTTTGGGTGCGGGTTTCATGTTGGCTACAGAAGACTTAGAAATTCGTGGTGCAGGTGAGTTGCTGGGTGAACAGCAAAGTGGCTCAATGCAAACCATCGGTTATAGTCTATATATGGAAATGCTTGAAAAAGCCACCAAAGCCATTCAAAAAGGCAAAACACCTAATTTTGACTCACCATTATCATTAACGGCTGAAATTAGCATGCACATGCCAGCCTTAATTCCAGATGATTATTTAGGTGATGTACATCAACGGTTATTGTTCTATAAACGCATTAGTAATACGGATACTCAAGAGAAACTCGATAACATTCGTATGGAGTTGATCGATCGTTTTGGCTTGCCGCCGCAAGCAGTCAAGCAATTATTCTCTGTCCATCAGTTGCGTTTAAAAGCGGAACAATTGGGTATCACAAAAATTGATATCAGTTCACATGGCGGCAGTATTGAGTTCTCACCAGATACACCAGTTCAAGCCATATCGATCATTCAAATGATGCAAAAGCATCCGACTTTCTTCCGAATGGAAGGTGGACAGCGTCTAAAAGTGATGGTCATGCTCGAAGAATATGACAAACGCATTCAATTTATAAATGACTTATTAGACAGTTTGCTGAAGGAATTGGCGCCAAATCAATAGATTTGGCGTATAAATTGCTTGTTTAGAATGAGTAGATTTTCATGAGTGTTTTTTATATAGAAGAAACGCTTGATTTTTTTGAAAAATTTATTAGAGTCATAAGCACGCAACGTTTTATTCAAATGCAGTTTATTTGTAATGAAACGTTCTGTACAGAATATTCACACCCATAAGGATGTGATAGTATTAGCCATCATTCTAATTTTGCATCATTTATAAAGATATGTTTAGTTTACATCCACAACTTGCTCAAGATACGTTTTATGTAGGCGACTTTCCTCTGTCAACATGTCGTTTGATGAATGATATGCAATTCCCGTGGCTTATTTTGATTCCACGTGTTCCGGGAATTACAGAGCTTTATGAATTAAGTCAGGCAGACCAAGAGCAGTTTTTACGTGAATCAAGCTGGTTATCAAGCCAATTGTCACGTGTATTCCGTGCAGACAAAATGAATGTAGCTGCATTGGGTAATATGGTTCCACAATTACATTTTCATCATGTTGTTCGTTATCAAAATGATGTGGCTTGGCCGAAACCAGTTTGGGGTACGCCAGCAGTTCCTTATAACAATGATGTCTTGGCACACATGCGCCAAACACTAATGCTTGCACTACGTGGTCAAGGTGATATGCCTTTCGATTGGCGTATGGACTAATCCCGATTTACGGACAATATCAGGATAGTAGAAGAATGAGTGTCCGTATGGGGGCGATCGAGTGCCGTTAGACAATTTAATCAGCAAAGAGCCTAAACAGTTTGAATATTTTCATCGTTTGATGGGATATATCATGCTGTCTTTGGTGATTATTGTCTATCATTACACTCAGCCAGATACGCAATATCAAATCTATATTCCTGCATTTTTATTTTTTCTGATTTTAGTCGTTCCTAAGTTTTCTCATTGGTTAATTTATCGATATAGCAATCAAGTTAAGCGTAATGTGCTTTTTCTGATCGATATCATAGTAATTGCTGTACTAATGTCTGCAGTACATTTAAGCCTTGTTTTAACTTTTCTTGCGGTCTTTGCGCTGCTATATACAACCATTTATAACAAAATCAATTTCTTAATGATGTCCTTGGCAGGGATTGTAGGCGTCACTGTATTTTATTTATGTAATATTTATGTCTTTGGTTTTCAAGAATATTTTGAGTCAACCAGCAGTGAATTAACCGTTCTTGGCTTTTTATGCCTCATTACCTATTTCAGTGTGGGGACATTTTATCAACACACCCAAGTTCAGTCTTTGAGCAATAAAAAGAACCACTATTATGATCAGATGAATCGTTATATGGAATTCGCCAATCAATTGAGTCGTTATGCGCCTATGCAACTTTGGCAATCGATTATGAAAGGTGAGTCTGAAGCTAAAATCGAATATAAACGTAAAAAACTCACGATTTTCTTTTCAGATATTCAAGGGTTCACAGAACTTTCTGAAACATTAATCCCAGACGATTTAGCATTTCTACTCAATGACTATTTGAGTCATATGACTGAGATTGCCAAACAGTATGAAGCGACTGTCGATAAATTTATGGGTGATGCAATTCTAATCTTCTTTGGTGATCCACATAGCCAAGGCGTAGAGCAAGACGCAAAAACCTGTTTAGAGATGGCAATGGTCATGCGTCAGCAAATGAAGTTGCTGCGTGAACGCTGGATTAAAATGGGTTATCCGCCGCTACACATTCGTATGGGTATTTCTACAGGGTATTGCCACGTTGGGAACTATGGTGCGGCTCACCGTATGGCTTATACCATCGTGGGTCGTGATGCCAACTTGGCTGCAAGATTACAGAGTGCTGCCGAAGTCGATGAAATTTTGATTTCAGACGATACGCATCATTTAGTGAAAAATGACTATTTATGTGCACCCAAAGCGCCGATCTTCTTAAAAGGCATCAAAGGCCCAGTACGTACTTGGCAAGTGATGGAAAAATACACCTCACAGAAAACAGATTATCAACGTTGGTTTGACTACGAATATAAAGGCTTTAATCTATTGTTGAACTTAGATGAAGTACAAAACTTTGAATATCCAGAACTAATACATGTCTTAGAACGCATGATTCAGCGCCTACAAACACAGCAAAAAATGACCAACTCTGCTGGTATTGTTAAACTGAATTTAGAAGACGAAGTGATCGAAGAAGTCAAAAAAACTGAATCTCACTCTTAATTTCACATATACATTGTAAAAATTAGATCTAATCGTATCACGTAAAATTTTAACAATAACTCAGTTCATGCTTTTATAAAAACTTCTTATTTTTGAAATATTAAATAAATTTATCCATAAAAAAGCCAGTTACGATGAACTGGCTTTTTGATTATAGAAAATTATCTATAAATTAATGATTTTCTGAAGCATGGTTGATGGTGTATTTAGGAATTTCAATTTCCAAATCTTCATCTTCAATTTTTACTTGGCATGACAGACGAGAGTCTGGTTCTAATCCCCAAGCACGATCGAGAAGATCTGCTTCGACATCATCCATTTCATCTAGACCATCAAAACCTTTACGTACAACCACATGGCAAGTGGTGCATGCTTTAGACATATCACATGCATGTTCAATTTTGATGCCGTTTTTTAACATGCTTTCGCAAAGGTTAGCATTTGCTTCGACTTCAAACTCAGCGCCGTTTGGGCAGATTGTTGCGTGAGGCAGTACTTTAATACGTGGCATAATCTTGACCTATAAATTAATTTGAGTTTGACCAATCATCGAGTTTTGTGCCTTTCAATGCGGCATCAATGTGCTGATTCATACGAGCTGCAGCAAATGCATCGCTATGTATTTTAAGCTGTTCTACAGCATGTTCAATAGCTTTGATATCTGTCGTTTCAAGTGCAGCATCTAAAACTGTGCGTGCAGCAGTGAGGGAACTATGTTGCTCTTGGCTGAGAAGTTGAGCATCTACTTTAAGTGCTTGATCAAGTGCTTCAAGTTCACGTTTTGCTTCCACTTTGGTTTCTTGAAGATGGCGTAAGTTTTTGTCTTCTTCAGCAAACTTATAACCATCAATCAGTAAGCGTTCAGTGTCGGCATCAGATAAACCATAAGAAGGTTTGATGTCAATTTGAGCATGCACACCAGAAGTGGTTTCTTTGGCTGACACCGTCAATAAACCATCTGCGTCAACTTGGAAAGTCACTTCAATACGTGCTTGACCTGCAGTCATCGGTGGAATACCACGAAGTACAAAACGACCTAGACTACGGCAATGTTCAACCAAATCACGCTCACCTTGTACAACATGAATCAACATCGCTGTTTGACCATCTTGATAGGTTGTGAATTCTTGGCGACGAGCCACTGGAATAGCTGTATTACGCGAAATAAGGCGCTCAACCAAACCGCCCATGGTTTCTAAACCTAAAGAAAGCGGTGTGACGTCTAAAAGTAATGAACCATCTTTAGAGTTACCAATAAGCTGGTTCGCTGTAATCGACGCGCCAATGGCCACAACTTCATCAGGGTTAATAGTGCAGAGTGGTTCTTGATTGAAGACATCTTGAACAGCTTTTTGTACAGCATACGAGCGGGTAGAACCACCGACCAATACCACATTTTGAATATCGCTGAGTTCAAGCTTGGCATCACGCATGACACGTTTACAAACGCTGATAGTTTTATCCAAAGCAACTTTGATGATGGATTCAAAAGTAGGGCGGTCTAAAGTCAATGATTGATCAAGAACTTTAAGCTCTACAGATTCAGCCTCAGTTAGGGCCTCTTTTACTTTTCGAGCAGAAACGATGAAATGTGCATATTCAGCATCATCTAAAGTTTCAATATTCAGTTGTTTTTTCGCCCATTTTACAATCAGACGGTCTAAATCATCACCACCAAGCGCTGTGTGGCCACCCGTTGCTAGAACTTCAAAAACACCTTGAGAGAAACGTAAAATTGAAACGTCAAAAGTACCGCCACCCAGATCATAGATCACATAGTTCTGATCGTGTGCCAGATTGGTGTCTTGGTCTAAGCCATAAGCCACTGCAGCAGCAGTCGGTTCATTTAAAAGACGCAGTACATTTAAGCCTGCAAGCTGTGCTGCATCACGCGTTGCTTGACGCTGTGCTTCATCAAAATAGGCAGGCACAGTAATGACAGCACCATTTACTGGATTGTTTAAGCTGATTTCTGCACGGTCTTTGAGTTGTTTTAAAATTTCAGCAGAAATTTCAACGGGTGTTTTACGACCTTGTGCAGTTTCAAAAGCAGGCATTTCATTCCCTTCACCGACTAAGTTGTACGGGTGTTGGAATTTAATATCTGCCTTAGAGCGACCCATAAAGCGTTTTACAGAAACGATAGTATTTTTAGGATCAGTCGTTAAGAATGCCTTTGCGTCGTCACCATATTGCGCAGTGGATTCGCCATAGTGTGCAATAGAAGGGAGTAACACACGACCATGTTCATCGTTAAGCACTTTCGCTTTACCAGAAAGTACCGTGGCTACTAAAGAGTGTGTAGTCCCAAGATCGATACCAATTGCGATGCGGTGTTCATGCGGCGCACTTGATTGACCAGGTTCTGCAATTTGCAAGAGAGCCATGTGTGTTACATCCTTTGAACGTCAAATATAAAAAATAAATTAAAAATCATCGTCTAAATCAAAGCTATCGTCGTCTAAGAAGCGATCTTCAGCTTTATCGATGTCAGCCATTACTTTTTGGAAAAAGCGTAATTTACGTACGGTATCACGTGCTTCTGCCCAGTCTTCGTCGTCATAATCAATCTTGAATTCACGAACCAAACCGTCTATCCATTGCTGAACTTCAGTTTTAAGTGAAGTGAGGTCATCAGCAGTGCCTGCCTCATCTAACTGTTCACGAATTTCTAAGGCATCTTGTAGGAACTCAAAATCACTAATTGATTGATCAAGGTGATAATCTTGTTTTTTGAGACTTAATAGATATGCAGCGCGGCTATCAACATTGGATAAAGCTTTAAATGCTTGATTAATCTCACTGGATTTAATCAGGGCTAGATCTTTGTCTTCGGCTTTATCTGGATGATATTGTTGCTGCAACTTTAAAAATTCAGATTTTAAAACTGCTAAATCAATATCGAGTGCTACAGGTAAGTTAAACAACTCAAAATGATTCATGGGAGATGGTGTCCGCAATAGAGGTGCAAAAAGTGTTGCTTTAAATGCAATTAAAACAGTGAATTTTACACTGTTTTAATGCGAAAAAGGAGTGTGGAAAAGGCTTAAACCGTAAACGATTCGCCGCAGCCACATTCGCCTTTTTTATTTGGGTTATTAAATTCAAAACCTTCGTTTAATCCATTTTTCACATAGTCCATCTCCATACCTTCGAGATAAACTAAGCTTTTTGGATCAACGAATACTTTTACGCCAAACTGATCGAATACTTGGTCATGCGTGTCAATATCATCGACAAACTCAAGTACATAAGCTAAACCAGAACAGCCAGAAGTTTTCACGCCAACGCGAATGCCTTCACCCTTACCGCGATTCTTGATGTAATTGCTGATATGAGTTGCAGCATTTTCAGTTAAATGAATCATGAAAACTCCGTTAATCTTTTTTAAAACACGTAAACAATTAAGCTTTTACTTTCTTGCTACGGTAGTCTTCTACAGCAGCTTTGATTGCATCTTCAGCAAGTACAGAGCAGTGTACTTTTACTGGTGGAAGTGCAAGTTCAGTTGCAATATCAATGTTCTTAATTGCTTGAGCTTCATCAAGAGTTTTGCCTTTTAGCCACTCTGTTACTAATGAGCTAGATGCAATTGCTGAACCACAACCGTAAGTTTTGAAGCGAGCTTCTTCAATTACGCCGTTGTCATCAACTTGGATCTGTAGACGCATAACATCGCCACAAGCTGGTGCACCGACCATACCTGTACCAACGTTTTCTGCATTTTTGTCTAAAACACCAACATTACGAGGGTTTTCGTAATGATCAATTACTTTTTCGCTATAAGCCATGACGCTTCTCCAAACCTCGGGGTCAGCCTTAAGATTAATATGGGGGTGAAATTACGTTAATCAATGAGATAGCCTTAAAATAAAAGCTATCTCACCGGGATGAATTAGTGTTCAGCCCATTCTACAGAATTAAGGTCGATACCTTCTTTGTACATATCCCAAAGCGGTGAAAGATCACGTAGTTTTTCAACTGCTGCTTTGGTAATTTCAAGTACATGGTCAATATCGGCTTCAGTGGTGTATTTACCAAAGCTGAAACGAATCGAGCTATGAGCCAATTCATCTGAAAGACCCAATGCACGAAGTACATAGGATGGTTCTAAAGTTGCTGATGTACATGCAGAACCAGAAGATACTGCGCAATCTTTAAGTGCCATCATTAACGATTCACCTTCAACGAAGTTAAAGCTGACGTTTAGATAGTTTGCAACGTTGTATTCTGGGTGACCGTTCAGGAAGACTTGTTCAAGACCTTGCAAGCCATTCCAAAGTTTGTCACGAAGTACACGAATACGAGTTTGTTCGGCATGTAAGTTTTTGCCTGCAAGTTCGAACGCTTCGCCCATACCCACGATTTGGTGAGTCGCTAGCGTACCTGAACGCATACCACGTTCATGACCGCCACCGTGCATTTGCGCTTTAATACGTACACGTGGTTGACGACGTACATAAAGAGCACCAATACCTTTAGGACCATAGATTTTGTGGCCAGAGAAGCTCATCAAATCAACTTTCATTGTTGAAAGATCAATTTCTACTTTACCTGCAGCTTGCGCAGCATCTACGTGGAAATAAGTTTTGTTTGCACGAGTCAATTCACCGATTGCAGCTACATCTGTAGTTGTACCGATTTCATTGTTCACCATCATCAAAGATACAAGAATCGTATCTGGACGAAGGGCAGCTTGAACCATTTCAGGTGTAATTAAACCTGTTTTTGCTTCTGGCTCAAGATAAGTAATTTCGAAGCCTTCTTCTTCAAGCTCGCGGCAAGTATCAAGAATTGCTTTATGTTCAATTTTACTTGTAATAATGTGCTTGCCTTTAGATGCATAGAACTGAGCAATACCTTTAAGCGCAAGGTTGTCAGATTCAGTTGCACCAGAAGTCCAAACGATTTCGCGTGGATCAGCTTTTACTAGATTAGCAACTTGTTCACGTGCATATTCTACTTTTTCTTCTGCCTGCCAGCCGTAAGCATGAGAACGAGAAGCTGCATTACCAAAAGTACCGTCAAACGTTAGACATTCCATCATACGTTCTGCGACTTGAGGGTCTACAGGTGTAGTTGCTGCATAGTCAAGATAAATAGGACGCTTCATGTCAAATACCTGTAACCGATAAAAGGGCTGAATCAAAGTTTGCTGAATTTTGACGAATAGATACGGTTTGAACGTTATCGCGTGCTACAAGGTCAGCAAGGGTGATTTTTGCAAGATAATCGGCAATGTGGTGGGAGAGTTCCTGCCATAAATCATGAGTCAAGCACATTGCACCATTTTGGCAGTTGCCTTTGTGGTCACAACGGGTTGCATCAACTGTTTCATTTACAGCTTCAATAATTTCCAAAACAGTGATGTCTTCAGCACTACGAGCAAGGTGATAACCACCGTTTGCTCCACGGATGCTGGAAACTAAGCCGTGACGCTTTAATTTTGCAAATAACTGCTCAAGATAGGCCACTGAAATGGTTTGACGAGCTGCAATTTCTGCAAGAGTGATCGTTTGTTCAGTTGGCTGCAAAGCTAGATCAAGTAGAGCAGTCACTGCGTAGCGACCGCGAGTTGTTAAGCGCATGATTCGATACACATGTTAAGTCTAGATGTGCAGATTTTATGAATCCTGACTAAAATAGTCAAGTTTTTTTGAGATTGTTTATTTGTTTTATTTTGTCTGAAAAATTATGTATTTATTTGAACCACACATTATACACTAATAACGTTATTAAAAGAACAGATATTAGACTAAAAGCGATATTAATCCGCTTTTGACGACGTTCGATACGCTTAATACGGTTTTTATATTGTTTAACTTCAACTTGCAGTGTGTTGATTTTAGAGCGTTGCTGTTCGATTTTTTCTAAAAGTGGGGCAATACGTTTTTTTGACGCAACGATATCGTTTTCTTCGACAGGTTCAGACAGCCAGTGTTTCCAGTCAGATAAAATTTTGGGCACACTAAATAATGAAACCAGATCACGAAATTCATCTTTTAGAACCACATCACCATCGATACGCATGGTTTTGATGCTTTTACGATTACCAAATACAAAAATTTTTACCAAATCTATTAGTGTCGTGCGGACATCAAGGTCGATGGCTTTATCTGGAGATTTCGTGTCGAACAGAATACCGTGCTCAGTAAACTGAACATAAAAATCAAAATAAGGGATGTAGCTATTTATTTTCAGTGCGACTTTTTGATCAACAAATTTTTTAGCTTGTAATGCTACAACACGGTCATGTTTTAAAATGAAAGTAAAAATCGTTTCTAAAACAATCAGGGTCATAGTAAGCAACAAATGTGGTTGAGCTTGTGTTTGTTGCGTATCACTCATAAAAAAAATGTCCTTGTTAAAATCTGAAAGCACTGGAAACTGAGCATCCTGCTCTAGAGGAACTTAGAATATACCAAAAAGTTGGTAATTCACCAGCTTTGTAGAACAGTTTAATCAATCTATCAAGTCATATGTTTGCTATTATGTTGTTAAAATGAAGAATCACATGTTGCTGTGCACATAAAATAATCAGGAGAAGTGCGGATTATGGAAAATACAGAAAGCATAATTGACGATGCACAAGAAACATCAGAAAAGCCGGCTAAAACTCGCGTACGTAGTCATTCTGATCGTCGCTCTAAAATGGATTTTCGCAAATATACCAAACAGATTTGGTTGGCTGGATTAGGTGCTTTTTCACGTGCTGAGGGTGAAGGAAATAAGCTTTTTGACTCTTTAGTCAAAGTTGGAGAGGAGCTTGAGTCCAAAACGATTGATATTGCAGATCAAACTGTCGAAAAAGTTTCAGAAAAAGCCAAAGAATCTGTAACCGATACGAAAGATAAAGTAGAAAAAATTTTAGATAATGGTGTTAATCATTCTTTAAACCGTTTAGGATTGGTGACTGTAAAGGATTTACAGCACTTAGAAAGGCTTATACTTCAATTACATACTAAAGTTGACCAATTGGCCGAAGAAAATGCCCAACTGAGGGCCGAAATACTAAAAAAACACTAACTTTTTTACTATTATCGAATTTTCAAGGTTTTTTTCGTCAAAAAATTCTATAAAAAGAGGTTGAGGAGTATTGCGTTTAACCCTAAAGCATTGCTATAAAGGCGTTATGGCGTTTTATACAAATTTTTGAACCTTAAATAAACGATATTAAGAGGACTTAATTTTCATGAATAAATCAGAATTAATTGATGCAATTGCCGAAAATGGGGGATTATCTAAGGCCGATGCCGGTAAAGCTTTAGATGCTACAATTGCTGCAGTTACCAATGCATTGAAAGCTGGTGATACAGTTACTTTAGTTGGTTTTGGTACTTTCAGCGTTAAAGAACGCGCTGCACGTACTGGTCGTAACCCACAAACTGGTGCGACTTTAGAAATCAAAGCAAGCAAAGTTCCTAGCTTCAAAGCTGGTAAAGGCTTGAAAGATTCTGTAGCTTAAGCTTATTAAGCACATGAGACGCGCCATTATTTGGCGCGTTTTTTATTGGTAAATGTGATTAATTGATATATCGCATTCATTCATCTCGGGTTTTCGGTTAAAATTCACCGCAAATAAAATATTGGAATACTTATGGAATCGTTTCGTAAAGTCATTAAGGGTTGGCTGGGCAAGGTCTTGCTCGTTTTGTTTTTGACCCCTTTAGCACTTGTAGGTATTGAAGGATATTTTAGTGGTGGATCTAAAGATGCGGCAAAGACTGTAAACGGTACTGAAATTTCGCAAAAAGAACTCGAAGCACTGACGAACTCATTAAAAGAACAATATCTGGCATATGCTCAGGGTGATGAAACATTATTGAATCAAAATTTCATTAGCAATAAAGCGATGGATACTTTGGTTTCACGCCAATTGTTATTGCAACAAGCTGATAAATTAGGCATTAGCTTGAGTGATGCACAAATTGTGCAAATGATTCATCAGCAGCCAAGCTTCCAAGTCAATGGTCAATTTTCAGATGAAGCGTTTGGGAGATACCTCGAATCGATTGGTATGACGAACCGCACATTCATTGATAACTTACGTAAAGACCATGCTTTAAAAATGTTGTCTACAACATTTATGGAATATGCATTGGTGAGTAAGCTTGATATCTTGCAAATTGCGAACTTACAAACGGAACAACGTAGTATTCAGTTGGCGAGCATTAATCTTGAAAATTACAAGAAAAATGTAAAAGTATCTGATGCCGAAATTGCCGCTTATTATGAGCAGCATAAAAACAAATTTAAGCAAGCAACCAGTATTGATGCAGATTTTGTCGTATTAACACCTGCCAATATTACTGCACCTGTAGAAGCTGCAACTGATGCTGAATTGAAAGAAGCGTATAACAGCTTTGTTGAGAATGCACAGAAGTCAGTTAAACCACTCGTTAAGCACATCATGATCACTGCAGACAGTCGTTCAGATGCCGAAGCTAAAAAACTGGCTGAAAGTGTTCAAGCTAAAATTAAAGCGGGTTTAAGCTTTGACCAAGCTGCAGCGCAATTCTCTGAAGATCCGGAATCTAAAGCAAAAGGTGGTGAACTGGTTGCTTATGAAAAAGGTGTGTTTGGTGATGCGTTTGATGCTGCAGTTGAAGGTGCTCTAGCTGGTCAAGTGACTGCTCCAGTGAAAACAGACAGTGGTTATCACTTGATCGAAAAAGTGGCGCCAGCTGTAAAAGTGGCTTCATTTGAACAGGAAAAGGCACGTCTACAAGCAGAAGTCGCTGCTTCGAAAAAAGCCAATGTTTTTTCTGACACTGTAAACAGCCTCAATGACATGGTCGTGAGCAGTGATGCCCTTGATGTCGTGGGTCAAGAAGTGAAAGGCGTAAAAGTACAATCATTGAATGGCTTAACATTAGCATCGCAACATCCAGTTTTAAGTGATGCAAACGTCAAAGTTAAATTGTTTAACGATGATGTTAAAAATGGTGAACGTAATGTTTCATCGAGCATTCAGTTGAAAAACGGTGATGTGGTTTGGGTGAAAGTGCGTAACTATCATGCTGCGGGTGTTCAAACTTTAGCTGAAGCGAAAGCGCATGTGAAAACTCAGCTGATTGAAAAGAAAGCGTCTGATGCTGCAAAAGCCCAAATTCAAGCGACATTAAAAGAGTTTGCTGCAAAACCTGCTGCTTCAGTTGCGAAAGGCAGTTTAAACTTTGAAAATGCGGGTACCTTCACTCGTGCGGATGGTTTGTTAAAACGCGAAATTCAACGTGCTGCATTTAGTGTAAAAGCGCCGAAAGCAGGTCATTGGTCTGTTACTACGACTAATCTACCAAATGAATTGGTTGTGGTTGCTGTGACTGCAGTGAACAAACAATCTGATGCGGCATTAACGGGTGAGCAGTTAGATGAGTTAACAAAACTTTATCAACAGCTTCGTGGTCAACAAGAATTTGATGACTATACACGTTATCTAAAAGATCATGCCAAAATTAAATAATTAAGGCAGCTTTAAAAAAAACCAGCTTTCGAGCTGGTTTTTTTATGTTTAAGTTTAATGCATCACACTTTAAGAAAAACTTTTAAAAACAAAAATTAAATAAAATTGACTAGGGTGTGTTGACATTTACAGCCGATAAATTGAGCTAAAGAGGCAACCATATAAATATACAAGCTAAAGCAACAGCGCTTTGATAGTTACGTTTTAGCTTATCGTATCTTGTGGCAATTCC
>NZ_VPDC01000022.1:0-58050 GCF_013417875.1 Acinetobacter sp. YH12219 | reverse complement strand
TGGTCTAACACCTTGCAATGTTTGTCTTTTATACGTAATTTAAGGGTTTTCATGTACTTATATTAACAATCAAAACTCAAGGAAAATAGTCCTTAGTTAAATCAAACGACACTTCATGTCGTGTCGCCTATATCTCTGACCTGAAGGACAGAGTTTTAAGCTCCATTTGATAAAATTTAACGGTTGTCTTTAAAGAGAAAACTCCATAATATTTTTATAAAATTATTTTTATTTTTTTCAATTTTATAAAAACTTTTATTAAATCAATATTTATAAGACACTTTAAAGATGAAACAGATCTTCATCCTGCTCACTTTAGCCTTAAGCTCTCAGAGTTTTGCCCAACTGGTTCAACTCAATACCAGCCAATTTGAAATAGAATTTAACCTCTTACAGAAACAAAAAGGCTATAACAGCCAGATTAAGAGTAATGGCTACATCCACGAAAAATTTTTAGTCACTGGCAAATCGATCATTGATGAACGTGAGTCGTTCAAGATGACAGGCTATTACAAAGCAGATGATGGCCGTGATAACATGTATTCAATTTCAGAATATCGTGTGTATTGTGATGACCAAAGCTTTGGTTTTGCACTCATGGACTTTGAAGCAGACGGTCAAAGACTGTACTAACCAATGAGAGTGATTATGCCTTTGACTATGAAGATCCCACTCCACGAGACCGTGAGTTTAGTAAAGTCCTCAAAAATGCCTGCAAACACGCCTCACTTAAATGATCAGAGCCATGCAGCATTGGATCAGTTAAGCACTGCGAAACACGAAATAGACACATCCAAAAAGGCATAAACCTGCCCACAAATAGTCCAACTTAAAGGGTTGTTTAAAAAGGAAAATCATAAATGGAACGAAGACCAATAGCGTCACGACTTCTTGTGTGATTTTCATTTGACCCAAAGACCACCCATGTTTGGCCAACAGTCGCGTTGCTGGGATCATAAAACTATATTCGAGTAATGCTATAGCCCATCCAAATAAAATCGCTTGCCAGAGCGGCGCATCATGTAGAAATTTCAGATGTCCATACCAGGCCAAAGTCATAAAACAGTTGGAGATAATCAATAAAAATAGGGCAAGTGACATAAGCAATCAAGATCGCAAAAAATTGCGCTTATTGTACGTTTTTCATCATGATTTCGCGCCTATTTTCCGTGTTTTTATCCTCAAGAAAATTGCGTACATTTGATCAGTTACGTGCTCAATCTTTTTGCACGATCTCATACAAAAAAATCTATCTTTTCGCTAAGACCCTTGCTATGGTTGCTCTCAAATGAAATTAACCTTTTCAACCAAATCTATAATGACAACACCACAATAACAAAGTGATGTGTCGATAAAAGCAGTGGAGTTAGAACGAATGCATCTGCATATCTTGGGTATTTGTGGCACCTTTATGGGTTCATTGGCGCTCTTGGCGCGTGATTTAGGACATAAGGTGACGGGTTCAGACCAAAACGTTTACCCACCAATGTCTACCCAATTGGAAAATGCAGGCATTACCTTAATGCAAGGCTATGACCGTAGCCACCTTCAACCACACCCAGATCTCGTGATTGTCGGCAATGCCATGAAACGTGGCATTGATGCAGTGGAATACATGCTGAACGAAGGCCTACCTTATATTTCTGGCCCACAGTTCCTTGCAGACCACGTCCTACAAGGCAAACATGTCTTAGGCGTTGCAGGCACGCATGGTAAAACCACAACCACAACCATGTTGGCATGGGTGCTCGATCAAGCGGGTTTAAACCCAGGTTTCTTGATTGGCGGAGTACCTTTAGGCTTTAGTGAAAGCGCACGTTTAGGCGGTGGTGAATATTTCTGTGTAGAAGCCGATGAATATGATTCGGCATTTTTCGACAAACGTTCTAAGTTTGTGCATTACCATCCTAAAACAGCGATTTTAAATAACCTTGAATTTGATCATGCCGACATCTTCGATGACTTGGCTGCGATTCAAAAGCAATTCCATCATCTAGTGCGTACTATTCCAAGTGAAGGCCGTATCATTGCGCCCATCACTGAAACAAATATTGATGAAGTCTTGGAAATGGGCTGCTGGACACCTGTAGTGCGTACATCTTTAGATGCCAATGACAAATCTGAGCTGTATGCAGAGCAATTGTCTGCTGATGGTTCACATTTCAAAGTGCTACAGCATGGTGTCGTGAAAGGCGAAGTCAAATGGAATATGACTGGGCAACACAGTGTAGCCAATGCTTTGGCAACCATTGCTGCAGCTGAACATGTCGGTGTTTCGATTGAAACGGCGTGTGAAGCGCTTTCAAACTTTGGTGGTGTCAAACGTCGTATGGAGCTTTTGGGCACAGTCCGTGGCATTGAGGTTTATGACGACTTTGCACATCACCCAACGGCGATTGATACCACTTTAGAAGGTGCGCGTAAGCGTCTGGGTCAACGTAAGCTTTGGGCGGTGATTGAGCCACGTTCTAATACCATGCGCATGGGTAGTCATAAAGATGGCCTTGCACATTCTGCACGCTTAGCGGATGAAGTGATTTGGTATCAACCTGAAGGTTTAGATTGGGATCTACAGCCTGTGATTGAAGCTGCTGCGAATAAAGCTGTCGTGGCGCGTTCACTGGATGACATCATTCAAACCATCGTAAGCGAGGCAGGCGAGGGCGATGCTGTAGTGATTATGTCGAATGGCGGTTTTGGTGGTTTACATCAGAAGTTGATCAGTGCATTAAAAGCCTAAATCAACTGGATAAAATAAAAGAAGCCCGCGAAGCGGGCTTTTTTTATTTTATTCACACTCAGCTTAAAAATAATGCTGATAGCCTCGGTTTTTATAGCCTGAATCCAGCTTAACCGGCTGTTCAACATTTTCTAATCTTAACAAGGTCGTTAAAAGCGCCTGAATTTGTTCTAGATTGAGCACGTCGGGTTGAAAGCTTGAATGTCCAAAGCGCTGAAACAAACTAGCAATTTCACTATGTCGGTTGACATATTTCATCGACCATTTTGAAAAATCGATTTGATCAATATTTTGATCAGGATAACGCACAATATCCCGATGGCGAGTATCTTTCGCAATATGCTGAAAAAGCTGTTCGAGAGCCGCTTGCTCACCTTGCAGGCATTGGAAGAACCGGCCTTCGGCATAGTACAGCACGCCAAAAATACGCTGTTCAGTATTAAAGCTGCGGGCTCTCACCAAAATATCACTTAAATCTTGTATTAAATCAAATTGTTGTTCTACACGTGTACTGGCATAACAGAGTTGTATCATTGTGTTTATTCTTAAAGTATTTGCACGATTTTAACGTAGAAAGTTCTACAGGATGAGTAAATATTTGTATATTTTTTAATCAAATGTGCTTTTTAACTTACAACAGAAAACCAAGATCACGTATACCGATATCACCTTCATTTTTTTAAACTCATACATATTAAAACAATGAAATTATTTCCATTTGAAGATGAATAAAGAGGCCGACCATGCTCAAGAATTTACTCATTTTTTTATCGATCACTTGTGTATATTTTGCTGCCTTGATCATACTGAATAATTTTGGCGTTTCAGATTTTTTAAATGTCGTTATTTGCTCATTTATTTTAGGAATAACACTGCGCACCGTGATTCCTCACTATCTTATTTATTTACTAATGATGATGACCATTGGCAGTATTTATTTTGTACTGAATGACTTTGCATTATTAAATATCATGTGTTTAAGCTTGGTTTTAGGAATATTGATCTGCTCGATTTTGTTCCAATTGTGGCCACATATCGTCAAAACACCATCAACGCTGTTGAAACTCAAACTCAATTGAGCACCACTCATTTTTTAAACTTTCATACAGATAAAAACGCCCGCATCGCGGGCTTTTTTAGGCTTGAACATCGGCTAATGTCTGGTCTCGACGAAACATCACCTCTACATAAGAACAGGTTGGAATAATTTTTAAGTGTTTCTCACGAGCGAACTCCACCAAATGATCCAATAACACACGAGCAACCCCTTGCCCACGTAAGGAATCATCTACCCACGTGTGATTTGCCACAATAGTGTGTTCATCACGCCATAAGTAACTCATTTCTGCGAGGCGTATACCCTCAGCATTTAACTGAAAAAATTCACCTTTTTGACCATTATCTTGATGTTGCATAGTCACTGTTTTTTCTTCCTTTTTATGAAAAAATACACCGTGTAACAAACGAGAAAGTGATCGGTACAGAACTTAAACGACCTATATTCAACTGTAGGTGATAATAAATCCGTACACCTTTCACATTAATTAAAAAACAATTAAATCACACTTGCCGGATATTTTTATTATGGACCTTTATCTTGTCGCTATCTTTGTATTTCTCATTGCTGCAGCATGCTTGGTTGTATCGCTGTATAAATCACGATCTTAATTCAACTTCACAACTAGATTTCAAATAAAACAGCCTGATTGCAATACCATCAGGCTGTTTTTTTTATTTATCCAAATGATTAATTCACATCACGCTATACAATTTAGCGTATTAGCGCAGAACATCACGAATCGATTCATCTTTATCAAATACAGATTTTGCAAAAGGGCAGAGCGGAATAATTTTCACGTTCTTTTCCCGAGCAAAATTCACTGCTGCATCGAGGAGATGTCGTCCAACACCTTGTCCTCGCAAGCTATCACTGACATCGGTATGATCAATAATAAATTTATCATCGCCTGCCCATGAGTAAGTCATCTCTGCCAAACGTTCCCCATCTTGCTCAACAAAAAAAGCCCCTTTTTTTTGATCATCATCTTGTTGTACAAACATCTTAAATTTCCTCCATTTTTTTATAAATTGGCATGTAATGCAGGTCAACTCTGTTGTTTTTGTATTAATTTAAACCGCATGCACAGGGCTTAAATCGGTTCCTGCTCGTGTATAGAGCATAGTAAAATAAGCCACTTTATTTATTTGAAGACACTCATGTCTGCCTCTCCCTCCGAAACGGCTTCTTCTGGCTCTTGGACGGCTGTGATTGCTTTGGCTTTCGCAGCATTTATTTTTAATACCACTGAATTTGTACCTGTCGCTTTACTCAGCGATATTGGCAAAACCTTTAGCTTGGCAGCGACCGATGTCGGCATCATGATTACGCTCTATGCATGGGTGGTTGCGCCGATTTCTTTGCCAATCATGTTATTGACCAAAAATATTGAACGTCGTTCACTCCTGATTTGCTTATTTATGGTGTTTATTGTCAGCCATATTCTGTCGTATTTCGCATGGAGCTTTAATACTTTATTGCTCAGTCGCATTGGCATTGCCTTCTCGCATGCACTTTTTTGGTCAATTACTGCATCGCTGGCGGTACGTGTTGCGCCGAAAGGCAAAGAATTTCAAGCCTTAGGGCTTTTGGCCACAGGCACAGCTTTGGCGATGGTTCTCGGTATTCCGTTTGGGCGTATGGTCGGAGAAGCCTATGGTTGGCGAAATACCTTTGCTCTGATTGGCATTGGCGCCAGTATCGTTTGCCTGATTTTAGCCAAAACGCTGCCAATACTGCCGAGTTTGAACTCTGGCTCGCTAAGCAGCCTAAAACAGTTTATTCGCCGTCCAAGCTTAATGATGGTCTTTGCATTAACCATTATTGTAATTAGTGCACAATTTACCGCATATAGCTATATCGAACCGTTCTCACTCAACATTGCTGCATTCAGTTCCATGCAAACCACCACGTTGTTATTAATCTTTGGTGCAGCAGGCTTTCTAGGTTCTTATCTCTTTGGAAAATTTGGTGGGAAATATCCCAAAGTTGCGATTCCTTTGAGTACAGCCACACTGGCTTTATCGATGCTGCTGTTGCTTCCATTTTCTTTGAGTTTTGCAGGTGTGAGTGCGGTGTGCCTACTATGGGGCATGAGTATCATTGGATTTAGTCTCGCATTACAGTCAAAGACACTACATCTCGCATCCGACGCCACCGATGTCGCCATGGCTATCTATTCAGGACTTTATAATGTCGGGATTGGCGGTGGTGCACTCTTGGGCGGTATCGTCAGCGTTCATTTCGGTTTGAGTTATATTGGTGTGATCGGAGGAATCATCGCCGTGATCGGCACACTTTTAGCCTTAGCGTTAGTACACCGTGGTGATTTTAACCCTCCTGTGGCACATTAAATGAATTCGCAAATTGCCGATTGCACTTTGTACTAAAAACTGTCATGCTTTGCCGCATATTTGGACAGTGTCCAAAACAAAATTTGAACAAGGGGAGTAGCCTCCTCCAAACGTAAACCTTGTTTTACGTGTCAGAATATCGTCATTACACTTTGCAAAAAGTCGGTATCTGAGCATCGCTGCTGCAAATCATTACAGTACGATGTAGGCAAGACCTTGATCATGTTGTCTCAGGCGTTTTATTTCGTCTGGCAACTGGTCGAGGTTTTTTTATGGCTGGTTGTTAGATGTGGAGAATACACATGGAAACGATTGGCTCTTTATGGCTATATCTGGCATTTTTCGGTTTAGTCACCATCATGCTACTCATCGACTTTTTAGGCTTTAAAAATAACAAAGGCCAAGAAATCAAAGTCAAAACCGCTGCCTATTGGAGTATTGCATGGGTCTCTGTGGCTACCTTATTCGGTGGTGCATTGTGGCTCTACTTACAGCAAACCGCTGGTGTCGCTATTGCAAACACCAAAGTCATGGAATATTTCGCTGGTTATCTGCTCGAAAAATCGCTCGCAATTGATAACGTTTTTGTCTGGCTCATGATTTTTGCTGCTTTTGCCATTCCACCTGCTTTGCAGCGCAAACTGTTGCTCTACGGTGTCCTCGGTGCAATTGTACTGCGTACCATCTTTATTTTTATTGGGGCATGGTTCGTTCAAGAATTCTCTTGGGTGCTGTACTTCTTCGGTGCGTTCTTGGTGTATACCGGCTTTAAATTCCTTAAGGGTTCAGACGAAGACGACAAAGATATCGAAGATATGGCAATTTTGAAGTGGCTACGTAAACACATGCGTATTACCCCTCAAATGCATGAAGATAAATTCTTCATTCGTCAAAATGGTGTCTTGTGGGCAACGCCGCTCTTTTTAGTGTTGATCTTGGTTGAAGCATCGGACGTGATTTTTGCGGTGGACTCAATCCCAGCAATCTTTGCGGTTACCTCTGACCCGTTTATTGTACTGACTGCAAACTTGATGGCGATTTTGGGTCTACGTGCCATGTTCTTCCTCTTGTCTGGTGCTGCATCGAAAATGCATTACTTACCATATGGTCTGGGCATTATCCTGGTATTTATTGGCGCTAAGATGCTGTTGCTTGATGTGTTCCACATGCCAATTTGGATTTCACTCGGCTTTATTGTGGTGACCTTAACTATCACCGCGTGGTTATCGATCCGACACAGCAAGAAGTACAATGAAACCATGCTTTAAAACACTTAGATGATTAAAAGCCTTCTTTCGAGAAGGCTTTTTTATTCTGTAATAAAGCCATGAGCTAAGCTTCAGGCGTCATCAAGAGTTTGAGTTTCGGCCAGCGTTGTAAAAATTGTTTCGCTTCTATACGTTGCAAAAAAGTCTCTCGACTAACTAAGGTTGAATTCCAACGCAGTTTTAATTCAAATAAATCAGCTAGTCCAAATGGTGCCACGATTTCTACTTGATCAAGCTCATTTAAACGGACTGCAACAGCCGTTGCAGTTTCAACCCACAAAGAAAGGGCATGGGAAATCGATGTTAGGGGCAAAATAGAATCACCATTGTCTAAACGATACCAATGATGCATCAAAGCTTGGTTGGTCACATCCCACTGTATCAATGGAAAGAAAGACTGCATTTCTTTTTGGATCTGATCACTATGAGCACCGTTATCCTCAGCATCATAAAATATGATATCCACCTCAGTATGGGACAGTGTATAGCTGTGTTGGTGTAGCACTGACCACAGCATATTTCGAATGACACCTGCGGCAATATACGCACTGGCATCCACCAAATAAAGCTGCTTTAAAATAGACATGATGCCGTCATGTTGCTGAATTAGTTGCTGCAAGCGCTCAACATAAGTGGCTTCAAGCTGTGATTGATTCACAGGATGCATTGGATGGGACATAGATACACGGTTGAATTCTATTCTTTGATTCGATTTAGCCTGACACAAGCGCATTGATTTAATCAATCGCTTTGAAAAAATGAGATGCTCTCGACATACATTAATGGCTGTTCGATGTTTTAGAACATAATCCTCTAATTACAGCAACGCCTTTTCTAGCCAAATTAAGCTACAATCAACCGAAAAAATTCTAAACTGCAGGTATGTCATGTCTTCTGTTATCGCATCTACAGCGATCCGTGGTCGCTTTCTAGATATTCAGAATACAGTTGCCCAAGCACGTGAAATTCACGACCAAGTGCGCTATTTCGAAGATGGTTTGCTGATTACGCAAGCCGGAAAAATTCAATGGTTCGGTCCATGGTCTGAGGGACAACACCATCTCCCAGATCAGGTTGACGTACAGCATTATCCAGATCAATTGATTGTTCCGGGTTTCATCGACACCCACATTCATTATCCACAAACGGAAATGATGGGGGCTTATGGTGAACAACTGCTGGAATGGCTTGATACTTATACCTTCCCAACCGAAATCCAATTTGAAGATCCGGCTTATGCAGAGCAAATTGCACAGTTCTTCGTAAACGAGTTACTCAAAAACGGAACCACAACAGCATTGGTTTTTTGTACCGTTCATCCACAATCAGTCGATGCTTTATTTAAAGCTGCAGAACAGCATCAGATGCGCTTAATTGCCGGTAAGGTCATGATGGATCGACATGCCCCTGAAGCATTATGTGACACAGCTGAGAGTGGCTACAACGACTCCAAAGCACTCATCGAAAAGTGGCATGGCAAGGGCCGTAACCTGTATGCCATCACGCCTCGCTTTGCCCCAACCTCAACGCCTGAACAATTGGCACGGGCAGGGGAGCTAAAAGCCGAGTATCCTGATGTTTATGTGCATACGCATTTGAGTGAAAATAAAAATGAAATAGCGTGGGTCAAATCATTATTCCCTGAGCAAAACGGCTATTTAGACGTTTATCATCATTATGGTCTGACCGGATCACGTTCCGTGTTTGCGCACTGCGTGCATTTGGAAGATGCCGAGTGGGAGTGTATGCATCAGACCAACTCAGCCATTGCGTTTTGTCCAACCTCGAACTTGTTCTTAGGCAGTGGTTTATTTCCATTAAAGAAAACATGGGAAAAACAGGTGAAAGTCGGCTTAGGCACAGACATTGGCGCAGGCACCTCATTTAACCAACTGCAAACCATCAATGAAGCCTACAAAGTTCAACAACTTCAAGGCGATAAACTGTCCGCATTTGAAGCGCTGTACCATGCCACTTTAGGGGGGGCAAAAGCCTTAGATCTAGAGGACAAACTTGGAAACTTTGATTTAGGCAAAGAAGCAGATTTTGTGGTGCTCGATTTAAATGCCACGGCTTTACAAGCCTTACGTCAACAACGTGCCAAAAATCTGGAAGATGCTTTATTTGCCCTCATGCTGATGGGTGATGATCGTAATATCCATGCCACCTATGTGTATGGACAATGTGTTTATGTCAAAGCATAAAACGGCTCGACCGAGACGAAAAACAGTGTTGAAAATTGGACTGATTGCCGTCGCTTGTTTGTGCTTACTCAAGCGTGACAGCACTTCCAAGAAAAACTGATTACATTTTCAACGGCAAAAAAGATGCATCTGCGAGCCAGATGTATTAAAATTGGTTCATCTTTAGAGGTGTTGCAAGTCAACACCTTTTTTATTTTTTGATTTGCTTTTTTAGGTATCTACCCATGTCTGTTCAAATGAGCGTACTGATTTCCACTGAAGAAATTCAAGCTAAAGTGAAAGAGCTTGGCGCAAAAATTGATGCACACTATGCTAACAGCGACAAAGAGTTGGTGTTAATCGGTCTTTTACGCGGTTCTGTTATTTTTATGGCTGACCTTTGCCGCGCAATTTCAAAACCGCATGAACTCGACTTCATGACCGTTTCAAGTTATGGCGGTGGGACCGTATCTACTCGTGATGTAAAAATCTTAAAAGATTTAGACGGAGACATTAAGGATAAAGATGTCTTAGTGGTTGAAGATATTATCGATTCAGGAAATACCTTAAGCAAAGTTTTAGAAATTTTACAGACGCGTAATCCAAACTCAATCGAGCTTTGTACTTTGGTCAGCAAGCCTTCACGTCGTGAAATTGACCTCGATGTAAAATTTTTAGGTTTTGAAGTCGAAGATAAATTTATCGTGGGTTATGGTTTGGACTATGATCAAAAATATCGTCATATTCCATTTATTGGCGAAATTGGTCTCTAAGCCAGATCAGATACTTAAGAGTGGCCGAAGGCCACTTTTTTTTTATTTTTTGGGCTATTTTTGAACAAAAAAACAACAGTTTTTTGCATGTTTAGGCTATAGCTCTGCGCAGTTTTGATTAAAGATAAAGATTGAACAAGTCGTAAAAAACAAATACATGATAACAAAAGGAGAGTTACTATGTGGTCACTCATTGTTGCGATTGTTGTTGGTTTTATTGCTGGTTTAATTGCACGTGCGATCCATCCTGGAGATGACAAAGCGGGTTTCATTATGACCACCCTTCTCGGGATAGCAGGTTCCTTACTTGCGACCTATGGCGGACGTTTATTAGGTCTATATGGAGAAAATTCTGCCGCTGGATTTATCGCATCCGTTATTGGTGCGATCATCGTGTTGTTTATCTATAACCTTGTAACGAAAAAAACCCGCGTCTAATTTTTATAGCGCCATTAAAATACCCGCCTATAGACGGGTATTTTTTTATTTATATTTTATTCATGCCGTATAGCTGAAATTATTTGATCTCTTTTAACATCGATTCTAATTCAGCAGCGGGGTAAGCACCGGTTAAGATCGAACCGTTGGCAAATACGATTCCTGGTGTACCACTTAGTTTTAAGCTTTTAGCTAATTTTAAATTTCGCTCAATCGGGTTTGCACAGCTTTTCGCTGACTTCGGTTGAATTCCCTTATTGATTAAATTATCCCAGGCCATAGCAGGGTTTGACTCACAAAAAATCTGCTTCGATGGCGCCAACGACTGCGTTTTTATGGCTGTGATAAAAGTATAAATGGTCACATCATTGAGTTTTGCCAGCTCTACTTCAAGCTTCTTACAATATGGGCAATTTGGGTCAGAAAAGATCGCGATTTGGCGCTTCCCATTCCCCCTGACTGTTTTAATCGCATCTTGTAATGGGAGTTTATGCCACTCAGTTTTTTGCTGACTGAGGATCAATTGTTTGGTCAGATTTTTTTGATCTTTTAAACGGATCATAGATCCTGCAATCACATAATCCGCATTTTCACTCAAATACAAAACTTGATCTTCAACAAAGCCGCTATATATGCCCGGCATTTCGGTACTTTGAATATTTTCAATTTTTAAACTGGGGTGCTTTTCTGCCAAGAGCTTTTGAACCTGTGCTGCATCTGCTAAAGCAAAAGTCGAAAGGGTGGTACTCAACGCCAACGCACATATTTTTTTCAACATAGACCGAACAACTTCAACATTTAATTGATTCAGCATTCTAAGCCTTAACACGTGAAAGTCTTGGGCTTTTTTCAGTTCATTACGCAATAGCTACATGCCGTTTCACGTGGAACATATTAAGCTGCATCAGGTGAATTAATTTCAACAGACACATGTACAATTTCTTCATGAATCGACAGCGCTTGACGCACTTCATCTGCACTCAATGCCTGACTTGTTTCTAAAGCCACAATACATGAAAACTGACCTTTACCCACTTTCCATACATGTAAATCAGTTACATCGACGTCGACAGGTAATTGCATTAAAACCTCTCGAATCTCATCAACGACAGGGTGATCCATTTCCGCATCCAGTAATGTTTGTCCTGTTTCTTTCATCAAGCCAATGGCCCACTTACCGACAAGCACTGCACCAACAATCCCCAATAGCGCATCTAAAAATCCCCAGCCCATCCATTTTCCAGCAAATAAAGCCACAATCGCCAACACCGAAGTCACCGCATCAGCAACCACATGCATGAAGGCTGCTTTCTGATTGAGATCGTGATGATGATCATGCTGCTCCTCATGGCTATGCTGGTGATGGTGATGGTGATGGTGATGGTGATGGTGATGGTCATCATGCAATAACCAAGCACAGATCAAGTTCACCATTAGACCTAAAATCGCAATAGGGATTGCTTCGTTATAATGAATTTGGACCGGGTTGAATAAGCGTTCCACCGAATGAAAGGCCATAAATGCAGCAACGACCATCAATAATATCGCGCTGCTATAGCCCGCTAAAATTTCAATTTTCCAAGTCCCAAAGCTAAAACGAGCGTCTTGGGCATAGTGGCGTGCCGCACGATAGGCAAAATAAGCCAAGCCTAATGCCAACATATGTGAACTCATATGCCAGCCATCTGCCAATAATGCCATCGAATTAAAAATCCATCCGCCAATGACTTCTAACAACATCATGACTGCCGTTAAAATGGTGGCAATTAAGATCCGTTTTTGTGCGAGTGGATTACCTTCATCAAATTGATGATGAATTCGGATGGATGGGGAAGTTTTCATTAGGTTCTATGCTTAAATATACTCCCCCATAGTATATTTATTTTCGGGAGAAAGTGTTGAGTCATTTACATCAGGACAAAAAGATTTTAAATCGGGTTAAACGTCTACAAGGTCAGGTCAAAGCAGTTGAACTGGCTTTACAGCAACCCGAAGCAGGGTGTATCGAGGTTTTACAACAGGTTGCGGCCATCAAAGGTGCTGTAAATGGATTAATGAATGAATTAATCGAAGCACATTTACGCCATCATGTATTGCCTCAAGATGTTGAAATCAATGAAGTAGAACTGGAAGATTTTGTAAAACTGCTTAAACGCTATGGATAACGTTACAACTGCGATTTGACCATGGAAAACAATCGGCATTAAACTGAGCCCATATTTCCTTCTTTCTCATGCAGCACAATATTGACCCTATGGGCTGTACCTCTGCGACTTTAAAATGACCACATCTCCCTCTTGGCGACCGTTTATTATGGTGAGCCTTGCACTCTGTATGGGCACTATTGGTACAGCGCTAGCTAGTCCTCTGTATCCCATTTATCAGCAACTTTGGGGACTGCTGCCGAGTCATATCACCTATATCTTTGTTGCCTACATGTTTGGTTGCCTAGCGACCTTGCTGTTTTTAGGTCGTACCAGTAACAGTTTTGGTTTTTTAAGAACCCTGCAAATCGGTATGGCGTGCATCATCTTAGGTTTAAGCTTGTCGGTGTTTGCCAGTAATGCGCTGTGGTTATCTATCGGGCGCTTTATTATCGGGATTGCCTCGGGTTTAATCAGCACCTCAGCCATGCTTGGTTTGGTCTATACCATTCCTGAACCGCATAAAAATAATGCTCCACAGTTGAGTTCAATCATTACCGTGATTGGTTTTGGTCTTGGCCCATTTATTGGTGGAGTGATTGCCCAATTTTCGGAACAGCCTTTAGTCACCCCTTATATCCCTGTGATCTTTGGGGGGTTGGCGTGTTTAATAGGGTTATTTTTTATTCGCACACCGAATTTTGAGCCACAGCCTTTTTCAGTGGCACCACATTTGGAATTGCCTGAAAAGCGTGATCATTCACGATTTTATATCGCTGGACTGACTGCCTTTTGTGCCTTTGGTTCTTTTAGCTTATTTGCATCACTCGCACCCTCTTTCGTCAAAGATGCGATCCCATGGCATGGCCCTTTGGTCAGTGGTAGTGCCATTGCAAGTATCTTGCTGGTTTCCGCTGTCGTGCAATTTATGGCGAAATCGATTCCTTCTGCAAAATGTGTCAATGCCGGCTTAATAGTGTTAATACTGAGCTATGCGCTCCTTGCGCTATGTATGACCCAACATTGGAGCGCATTGTTTTTTATTAGCGATGTTTTAGTCGGTGTCGGGCATGGTCTGGGGCTTTTAGGCGCATTTGGCTTAGTTCATCAAATGACCAACAATCAAAACCGTGCTGCGGTGATCTCGACCTATTTATTTATTGGATATCTAGGCACCATTATTCCAATTATTGCAGCCGGCTATTTATCTGATCATTTCGGCTTAATGGTCGGTGTTTTAGGTTTTTGTATTGGCGTAGGCTTATTGTGTATCGGCTTATTGTTTTGGCACCGCAGTCTTAACACCAATTAACCACTGAACTTATTCAAGAAGCATCTTGTATTGGGTGCTTCTTAAACCCAAAAGCAATTAAGAAACCCTATAAAAATCAATCAAATTAAATTAAGATCTTGTGTGATGTGATTCAAAAATTTAAAAAAATGCTAAAAATTCAATGTCAAATTAACACTGCGGAAAATCAAATCATCGCCAGCAGCAAATACGGGAATATTCACTATATTTTACCGTTTGAATCCTTACCGCAATTAGAAACCTATGATTTTATCGTTTGGGGCTTTTTACCCATTGCCATGCGCCTTGGCATCCCGCTGCATATAGAAGGACCTATTTCAATACAAACCCTCCACTCCGCACGGGAGGTTTCAACTGTCTGGGCCGCTTGGTTACCTGATTTATATCAACCAGTCATGCTCAGTGCTGCATCGATTATCCAAACACCACCGGCAAACCAAACCACTCAAAATTTAAGCTTTTTTAGCGGTGGAATTGACTCCACATATAGTACATACAAAGCTTTTCTTGAAAATGGGCAAGACTCTGATTGTCTCACTGTGCATGGAATGGATTATAAATTTGATGACCATGAAAAATTTCAGGCCTTAATGGATCAGACCCATGACTTTAGAAGCCAAGTTTTTAAGCAAAGTCGCGTGGTAAAAACCGATGCTTACACGCTGTACAGTAAATATGGCTGTAACCCTAAAGGTTCGCATGTCACACATATCTTTTCGCTGTTTTCCTGCGCTTCGATTTTTGAACATTACCAGCAATATCGAATTTCAGCCGATTACCGTTTAGATCAACAATTATTCGTTCATCCCTATGGCTCAAATACGGCATCAAACCGATTGATGAAGAACCGATCTGGGGTCTTAATCACCCTCGACGATGATGTCACGCGATCACAAAAAACCGCATTTTTAAGCCAATCTGACTTAGATTTACAAACCCTGTCGATCTGTGTGGACTATAGGGCTCGACCAAAAAATTGTGGTCAATGCAGTAAATGTATGCGCACCAAAGCCATGTTTTATGCCACTAGCCCCGAAATTCCCGATATCTTTTTAGATCGTCGCTTTGAAAAACAGTGGTATCAATCCATTCCATTAAGTTCAAAAATTAATCGTGCATTTTTAATTGATATTTTGTCAGCGGTCGAAAAATCCTCGCAACAGCAACAATTTCCAGACTATGCAACACTCAAAGTCAAAGTTGAGGCTGTATCGAAAAGAGCAGCAATCAATCCTTTTTATGAGATGAAAATAAAAGATGTGCTGAGAACGATCATTAAAATCATTTTTGGCTCAAACCCACGCTAAAGCGATGCAAAAAAGCACGATGTTTTCGAACATCGTGCTTTGGATGGATCTATCCATAGGTGAAATGAGGAGCTCAATCGTTTTATTACTTTCCGATACAGAAGGTTATTTAAGAGGTAACATTAATAAAAATCAAATAATTATAATTTAAAAATAAAATTAGTGACTACTTGGTGACTTTTTATGTCAAACATATATAACTGTTTTTATTTATTCTTATTAACCTTTTTACAATCTCATCAATCAAATTAATGAGGTCAAATATAGAACTTTCACCTTATGTACATGATGATTACTTATATCTTCAATAAGCTATAATGTAGTCAATTTATACAAAAATTTTGGTTATAAAATAAATGGCTTTAGAAATAAAGGATCTCTTTGACTTACAAACTTTGGCTGAATCAGAAGAGGTAGAATTTAAACTTGCAGCTGGTCAGGATGGTAATGGAGCTTTACCCAAAGACTTTTGGAGCTCATATTCTGCTTTAGCCAACAGTCGTGGAGGTTGGATTATTTTAGGAGTTAGAGAAAAAAAGGGACGTTTTACAATTGAAGGGGTTAAAAATTATGAAAAAGTACGTGCAGACCTATTCAACCAATTAAATGACAAAGGCAAAGTAAGTGTTAATTTATTACAAGGTACATCAGATGCCGAATTCATTAATTTTAATGGCAAAACCATTATTGCTATTAGAATCAGAGCTGCTTCAAGGACACAAAAACCCGTATACCTGAACAAGTCTCCTTTAGGTAACACATATATCCGTCAAGATGATGGTGATAGACAATGCGATGAAATCGCTGTTAAACGAATGTTAGCTGAACAAATATATGAAAGTCGCGATAATTTGATCCTTTCAGAGCATTATTCATTTGAAGAAGACATTAATCAAGATAGCTTAAAAAGTTACAGAAATTTATTATCGTCACATAATCCTCAACATCCATTTCTTGAACTAGATTTAAAAGATTTCTTTAAGAAAATTGGAGGATGGAGAAAAGACAGAGAAACAGGAGTAGAAGGTATTACTTTAGCTGGAATGTTAATGTTTGGAGAGTGGGAGGCTATAACTTCTGCAGCCCCGAATTACTTCATTGATTATCAAGAGCGGCCTGAAGCAAAAACTGAAAATCGTTGGATTGATAGAGTTGTTCCTGACGGTACATGGTCTGGAAATTTATTTGACTTCTATCGTAAAGTTTTTTCAAAAATAACCTCCGATCTAAAAATTCCTTTTGTACTTCAAGACGGACAGAGAAAAGCTGATACCCCTGTACACACAGCTCTACGTGAAGCATTAGTTAATACAATTGTACACTCTGATTATTCGGAACCAGTCCCTCTCTTAATCGTTAAACGTCCTGACCTTTTTGGGTTCAGAAACCCTGGAATACCGAGGATTCCTCTAGAAGATATTATTGAGGGAGGCGTAAGTGACTGCAGGAATCGTCTATTACATCAAATGTTTCTTTTAGTTGGTTTAGGTGAACGTGCTGGTTCAGGAATGCCTAAAATTTTCAGTGGTTGGAAATCCGTTAATTGGCGAACACCTAAAATTTGGGAAAAACAAACACCGGCCCAAACCATTCTAGAACTTTCTACTGCTAGCCTGATTCCTGAAGATGCACTGACGTTATTAGATATACTCTTTGGCGACCAACTAACATACCTTACGCAACTTGAAATACTTATTCTAACTACTGCATTAATAGAAGGATGGGTAAATCACGAGAGAGCATGTCAACTTACAAGCTTATCTTCTCGTGATGTAAGTGCATCATTAGCTAAATTAACATCTCGTGATTTTTTGGTATCATCTGGTGAATATAAGCAAAAAATCTATACTTTACCTGGTACCGAGGTACCATCTGCAGACCAAATTTTTGCAGGTGTTGAACTGACTCATAATTTAAATTTACTTAATAAATCTAACCATCTCGGAAATTCACATTCAGATAGCTCCACAGATAACGGTAGTAGCTCCAAATATAACGCTGATAGCTCCACATATAACGCTGATAGCTCCACATATAACGCTGATAGCTCCACAGACACAGACGAAGCTTATAATACAGCCACTTCAAGACATGAAAGAGATCAAAAAGGGCGTTTAATCAGTGAACATTTTGATGCACCCTATATCGACTCCTTAACAGCATTAGATCCTGAGTTTAGAGAGTTTCTTTTTGGAAAAGCAAATGAATCAAGAACTAAGCGTAGATTATCCCCTGAAAGCATGACTAAAATTATTCTAAGAATAAGTCAAGAGCACTATATTTCAGCTTCAGCACTGGCCACAATCTTAGATAGAAATGCTAACTCAATTAGACAACAATACTTGACACAATTAGTTGATCAGGGGAAATTAAAATTAGCAGTTCCTCAATATAAAAATGACCCCCGTCAAGGATATATGGCATGTAGTAAAGATAAATAAAAAAAATTTAAACCAATAAAAAGCATCGAATCTGATGCTTTTTGCGGATGGTAATACATTTTTTATTTCACATTTAGACTTTACCAAAAGTTGTTTGGAGCGCTGGACCTTTATCGACCATACTGTGAAATTACAACAATCACTGATAAGTTTTTTATTTTAACGAAGTATTTAATAATGATAGAAAGTTATAAGAAATTCTTAAAAGGTTTTCATAAGGATGATGGCATTCCCTTTAATTGCCCAGAATGCGAGAAAAATACCTTATACCTAGATCAAGACTCTTGGTTCCAGAAAGAAAGGGTTTCTAGTATTTTGGAGAGGGAGCATATTGATATTTTTGAGGCAGAATGGGTGAAATACTCCTACACAGGGACCTTTCAATGTCTAAATCCAAAGTGTAGAGAAATTGTTATAACATCTGGATCGGGATCAGTAATAGAGGAATATACTGATTATTGTTTAGATAAAGATGGTTATCCAACGCCATGTGAAAGTGAATATAGGGATATATTTTTTCCTAAATATTTTTATCCAACTTTAAATTTCTTTAATATTCCAGAAAAAACGCCAGAAGATATTAGGATTGCCATTACTGATGCTTTTAGCCTAACCCCTAACTCACCAAGTGCGGCAGCAAATAAAATTAGGGTGGCTGTTGAAATATTAGCTACGGAGTTTGAAATTCCTTCAAAAAAAGCTGATGGCGGTTTTGTTACCCTAGATCAAAGGATAAGAAGTATACAAGCTCAAGAGAATGAACTTTACGAGCACAAGGATCTAATGCTAGCCATTAAATATATTGGTAATGCTGGTAGCCATGAAGAAGATAATGTTAGCTTTGATGAGTTATTTGATTCATTCCAAATTATAGAAGATCTACTAAAAAGAATTTATCAAGAAAAAAGTATGATCGATGAAATGGTTAAGGTTATTACTAGTAGCAAAGCACCTATGAGTCGAGAACAACGAAAAAGTATTAGGACAAATAGATAGAAGGGATGGATAAAGAGGAAATTCCCATAATTATCGTAAGCATCAGGCTAACACAGCCTTACCAAGCGATCCTATAAGCCTTAATTTAGTCCCCACTTAAAAACAAGTGGGGACTTAAATTTATGACTACAAATAACCAGACATCCATCGCATCTCTTGCGAAAAAACAAAGAACATACAGTACTGAATTTAAACAGCAGATCGTTCAGACTTGTAAAGCACCGGACGTTTCAATTGCCTCTGTCGCTTTGCAACATGGATTGAATACAAATCTTGTATCAAAATGGATTCGCTTAATTGATGCTAAGCCAGGGAGTGATCGCTCACCACTACTTTAGAAACTGTATGCGATAGAAGCCGAACTCAGGAAAAAGACGGATGGTACAGCGGAAGACCGCTGCGAATACCGACAACAGCACAGTCAACCGGTGATGCAACAACTATATGAATGGCTCAACCAACATCATCTGACGGTGCCATCGAGTTCTCCCACCGCTCGGGCGATCAACTACAGCCTAAAACGTTGGGAGGCCTTAAGCCGCTATCTGGATGATGGCAATTTGTATATAGACAATAATTGGATTGAGAACCAAATGCGCCCCTGGGCCTTGGGACGTAAGAACTGGATGTTTGCTGGCTCGCTGCACAGTGGTCAGCGAGCGGCGAATATCATGACGTTAATCCAGTCAGCAAAGCTGAATGGCTTGGATCCGTATGCCTATTTAAGTGATGTGCTGAAAAGGTTACCGACACATAAAGTGACCCAAATAGAAGAATGACTGCCACACCGGTGGCAACCCGATCAAAATTAAAAATAGGTATGGGGTTCAGCACACGCTTACGTTTCTATTCAATTAAATTTACATACAACTTTATTTAGAGCATGGTATATAGGATTTTCAAGATTATCCCCGAAAATTTTATGAGCTCCTGATTCATATTCTTTTGTTATCTCATTTGAACGTCGAGACCCAATTATCCGATCATTTTTATCGTACATCGTGCTAACTCCATAATAAAAAGTTATAAAACCTTCACTGCCTAGTTGCTTATTATTACAGTCAACGATAAGTGTAGTTTTATAGTAGCTAACGGCAGAATTTTTTGGTTTATAAAGATAATGCCACTCCTCAACAGTTTTAAAACCTTTTATTTTAAATGGCTTCACTGAATTAACATCAAGAAGACTGACTGATCCAGTCTTTTCATTAATTCCTGAATAATGAAGATATTTGGTAGAAGCTGAAGTATAGAAAGAAGAAAGGTCTTTGGCATAAATAGAAATACTATTAAGTATTAATAAACTAAATAAAATTAAAGTTGATATCTTTTTAATTTTAATCATATTTTCCCCCATAACTTTCATTAAAAGAAGTATGCAAAAAATTATATCACTTCCACGTTGAATACTTCAGTTATTGAGCACAGCTAAATTGACAAAAATAATTAACCATGCGAAAAAGATTTTTTTAGTTAACCAATGTTCATACATACCAAATCTGAGAGTTATCGTTTGAAGGATAAAAAAAAGAATAGGGATTCAGCCACAGGTTGAAACTTAATACGAGGTCAAAGGGGGCAATTTTACTTTGCCATTTGTAATGATAAAAGTGGGCAATTTTAGAATGCCGTTGACAACGAAGCGATCGAGGTATTAGGATTTTTGCAGGCATTGACAATACTGAGTTTGAATTCTTTGCTGTATGTTCTTCGTTTTTTCGCTAGAGATGCGATGGATATCTGATAATTTGTAGTCATACACTTGTTTTTAAGTGGGGACTTAATTAAGGCTTATAGGATGAACTCATAAGGTGTGTTCAGCGGACGCTTACGCTTTAAGGCCATTTAAGAGCACTTATGATTATGGCCCATCAAGGAAATGGGTACGGCGATACACATCGATGCACCAGGCCGATTTAGAGATACGTAGCAATACATAAACCTTTCCACCTTTTTTAATGTACTTACTGGCAACACCGCTAAACGCCCGTTGGTGGTGATTCTGTGCCACTCTGTGGCATCTTCGTCCTCTCCAGTATTCTTGCTCCAAAACTCATAAGTCGCCATGGTGAAAATGGTAATGCTGCGATTGGTTGCGATTCATAAATTTGTTTTGGTTTAAGTCGATTACCCTCTCAGAACATCTATTTTTTAGAGGCAACAAGGGCAACACAGGCAACATACTTGATATAACTAGGTTTCAGGCTGTTGCCTCCTTTTTTGGGCCTGGGCAACAAAGGCAACATTTAGGATAAATTATAATTTTTAATCTTCTTTAAATTATTTAAAGCTAATCTTGTTCTTTTTGAAATCCACCAATCAATCTTGAATTAACCTTATGCTACTATAAATATTCTTAATTCTTACAATGACTTATATTATGAAAAAAACTATAGCAGGGTTAATTATTGGACTCTTAATAAGCACCTATTCTTTTGCATCTGATACAGAAATCACAGCTAAGAAAACCAAAGCCAGCCAATATACAAAATGTGCGTCTAACTCCATAACGACAGGTTTAATTAAAACAGCTTTCAATCAACAAAGCGATCGTGAATCAAAAGTTATGACCTATGGTGGATTAGCATTAGCACTTTTTGCTGGTTGGTACACATCACCAGAATATGCATTAAGTAGCTATAAAGAACATCAAAATGTACTAAATCAAGATGCTTTAAAATACATTAAAAAGGGAAGTCGTGATGAAATTTACAAGTTCACCGTCTCATACCTGGTACCAAGAAATGAAAAATGCCTTCCTCTCTTGAAAGAACTAGAAATTAGTTTACGAAATAATAAAAAGGAATTTGATAGCTTCAAAGAATCAAAACAAGCTAAAGACTTAATGGATGCAGTTCTACAAACATCAAAAGAATTCGTTATTGGGAAAGCCCCTAATTAGAATAGATACAACCGCTGTTAAAGGCGGTTTTTAAGTTTTACTGATTGGACAACATCAATCACAAGTCTATTGACCGTCTGAAGCATTTTTTAGCTCTCGGTCATCTTTGTTTGCAAGGCTATTCGTATGATCTAATTGCTTTGTACATAGCGTTGACATTGCTCTGTTTGTTTTCTATGCTTTAATCAAGTTTGCAGTTTACTATACGGGTCAGTTCCTTTTGATGATTACCATCAATCATGACTCCCGTCATTGGAAAAATTGCTGCACTAAGCCCGTCTAATAGCGGGCTTTTTGTATTTTAATGCATGTCATCTTTACTCCCTTCTCTGAAGGTAGTTCCTTACGCACTGTGTTGGTCATATCCCAGAGTACTAAATAGAACATAAGCAATTGATCAATCTGATACCGTTTGCCCTATAGTGGAGTCAATGAATTATTAAAATTAGATTTTTGATCGCACTTTTTTCAACTTCAATAACTTTTCTATATATTTCTAAATCAAATAATGTGTCTTTATCATCTTCGGGATAATCGTCTTCATCATATTAATATTTTAGGGTTTTTTCTTTTTATTGGTCTATTTTTTTTATCTAATGGTCGATATCATCAACTACTCGATTGACCGACTAAACCATTTTTTTTAACTCACGGTCATTTTATGTCACACGGCTATTCGCATATTTTTTTGCTTGCATAATATTTACATCATCTAGTAGAGCGTTGACATCGCTTTGATTATTTTTTATGCTGCCATTAAGCCGGCAATTTGCTATGCGGGCCAGTTTAGCAAGTTCATCTTGTGACACTCCCGCCGTTTGAAAAATTGCTGTAGAGAGCCCGTCTAATAGCGGGCTTTTTTGCATTTTCAAACATGTGATTAATAGTGATATCGTTAAAAACTAGTTTCTGAGAAGAAAGTTTCCTATGCACTATGTTGATCATATCCCAGGCCACCAGATAGAACATGAGCAATTGATCGATCTGATACCGTTTGCCCTATAGAGATATCACTCGGCGCTTTTGTTGTAGTAAAGGCCGTCAAATTCTGTCCAATCTTTGTGAGCTCTGGCGAAATAACCGGTACTTTTATCGGTGCCGGTCGGCTTGCACCAGGTTTGAAGATCTGAGCTTGTTGGGTTTTGGCCGCCGGATTAGTTGCTTTAATTACTTTAAACGCTTTGACTGACTCTTTTTTAACAGTTGAACTGTGTGCATTATTTACAACAATCTTTTCTTCTGAGCCAATCCACTGCTTACGGTGCGCTTGAAAAGCCTTGTTTTGTACTGCTTCGCCTTTTTCAACAATGCCATTATTGTCAGTATCCCACTTTTCATTTAGTTCATAAGCCTTACTACCTCTTTTATACCCATAACCGCTCACTGCTGTATAAGCATCTGCTAACAAACGCTTCTTCTGACCATTAAAACCTCGAGCTTAGTAGTATTTTTCAACATAATTCATCTGCTCATCAAAAGATAAAGCCCCAAACTGATCACGAGTCATGCCGTAATACTTGCCTGCATAACCACCAGTGCCAGACATAAACTGAATTAATCCCGTCGCACTAGAACGTGGGTTTCTAATGTTCGGATTAAATGTCCCGCTAGTTTCAAACGAAATAATTGAAGCTAAATCGTTAGGGTCGACGCCAATATTTTTAGCTACTCGACTGATCGATTTTTGTTTATCTGCTGAAAATGCTCCTGATTTAGTGATTGAACTACCGTCACCACCGTCAAAAACTCGACTACCAAAGCTTTTGGCCTTATCCCATAGGCTGACCGCACCATTGCCAATGGTTTCACCCAATCGATAGGGAATAAAGGTTTTTTCGAAATATTAGTCAGGCCAGATACAGCACTTTTAAAGATACCGGTCCAGTCTTCACCTTTGAGTTGATCAACCCATCCGCCGACCTTTTCCCCAAAAATACCGCCTAACCAGTTACCCAATGCACCACCGGCCACCGCACCGGCCGGCCCACCAAAGGCCCCTAAAGCACCACCTACAGCGGTCCCAATAATTTGCCCCAGGCCCTTGCCTTTTCCTTTGGTATCTAAGCCTTTCCAGTCTTTTGCCAGGAATGCACCGCCAACCAAGGCACCGAGGAATGGCAAGCGTTTAAGCAATAATTTTCCGCCCTTTTTGAATAGTCCGCCACCACGTTTACCCAGGCCACCAAATAAACCGCCTAAAGCATCACCAATGCCACCACCTTTATCACCGGAACGCACAGCATCGATCAAACGACGTAATAGACTATTGCGCTGTTTATCGCTTCGCTGCTGCTCTTTATTCGCTTTGATTTGTTCTTGCGGCAATTGTTCATCTGCAGCACGTTTTTTCATACGGCCACGAAATACACCGATAGCACGCGCACCCATGCCACCAAAGACACGACCCACTGGGGAAACAACGTCTTTCACTTCACGTAATGCATCAATGGTCGGGTCCACGCCGCCCACATCCACATTTGCACCTTCAACGCTACCTTTCAGACTCTTAATCCAACTAAATAGCCCACGGCTTTCGTTACCATTACCCGATGTAAAGCGGCCCTTTGAATCACGCTCATGCTCTCGCTGTGTGCGGTCAGACGCACTTGATACACCTCCACTAGAATCAACTGACCGAACCTTACGGCGTTCACTCAAATCATCTTCACGCGCTTTACGAAGCACATCACGCGATACAGACACAAGATCGCTTGCAGCCTCTACCGTTTTCTTTATGGCCTGGCTTTGCTCTGTTGCCGAAACTGACTTAGCATCGCGGTTTTGTCGATCTAAGCCGGTCTTATTGGTCGAAACAAGCACTTTAATGTTTTGTTCTAATGCCAATTGACCATCTGAAATAATTTTTAAAATCTGTGCGGTATTATCTTCAATCTTGGTAATGCCTTCTGACATTTCCTTGAGCCGTCGCTCACCGATGATAAAACCGCCTGAATCATAATTAATTGCCATACATTAACTCGAAATATTTTTTTTAAAGGGTAACGTGGGTAAAATTTCAGTAAAGTTAAAATAAAACATAAGAATAATTTTATGTGTTGCCTTTGTTGCCCAGGCCAAAAGAATGAGGCAACAGCCTGTAATACAGTCATATCAAGCATGTTGCCTATATTGCCCTTGTTGCCCTATATTTTTACTATTCCCAACTAAATAGAGCGTCTTTGACGACATAAACTCGAATAGCTTTCGTCCGACTAGGTAGGCGAACTGTTTTAGTACTCTTACCTGTATCATGCTCTAATAATTTTTCAATCAATAAAGCCTTTACTACTTTTCGACTATCGTGTCCTTTGCATACTTCCTTTTTAAATTGCTCAGGCAACACAAGAAACAACTTTTCGCCGTTCTCTATCTTCCAGTAGCCCACTCGATTGAAAATCTTATCGATATGGTTAGGGTCAGGTGTTATCGATTCAAAGCGGCTGGATTCATTCGCCTCAAAGAATGCCTTGACATGCAAAATATACTCTTTGGTTTGATAGTCCCCGACATATTCAAAGCTATTCACCCATTGACTAAAGACAGTTTTCACAGCGTTAAATGCTGTACCTGTTTGCCATCCTGTAATCCCTGCTTGAGTAGCAAGCTCGCCTCCAACGGCAATAAGGGCAAAGGCATTCGCCACTCGTACAATATGACCTTGTTTATGTTCTGCAACCAATTCAAGGTTATATTGCTCTAATAGCTGCTTAGCTTGGCTAATGACATTTTTCTTATCACTGGTGAGGTATTTCAACCACGCCATGCCTGCAACGCCATAGGACTGATTAGAATGCTCTACAAGTAGCCTTGATTGTTTTGCACCATCGTCGGCAAAGTCAATCTGATCAAATAAGCCATATTCGGACTGGTCTATATCAATATCAATCAAACGGATTTCTTGACCAAGTTTGGTTTTTTGTCCGTGTTCCTGCATGATTTCCTTGAGGCTCTTTTCACCTGTAGACAAGAATATAACTTTCCATGTGTATGAGGGTTTAGCCGTGATTTGCTTGGTTAATCGTGCCTTGCCTTTACCATTGGCAAGCATATAAGCAATGTTGCCCAGCTCTTTAGGATTGGCGACCTCTCCAATCTCATCCAGTGCCAAGAACCCATCATTGTGAATATACGCCGTATGCTCTAAAGCATTGCCGGTCGATTTCCATGTTTTGCAATAGTTGCTTGGTTTGCCCCATACACTACAACCGACATATAACGCCGTGGTTTTACCTTTAGAAGATTGCCCTTTAAAGTGAACGCCTGCACCTGACTGTTGCTCCAGTGGTGCAAGTAATTGACCTGCAAAAGCCGAGCTTAGTGCAACCACTAATTTTGAGTGAGCCTCAAGGGGAATAGAAATACCCTTTTGCCATTGTTCAAGCGTACCCTTGCTTTGATAGTTGTTATCAATGCCTTGTGTCGTTTGATAAACGATTAAATCATCACTTTCATGCAGTCCGATCTGCTTATTCGGCAATACAAATACATCGTCATGCCATCCAACACGATCAACACATAACGCCCTTGTTTCAGTCGGGTAGCTCATCAAATAACTTTGCAATAAGTTCCTTGCTCTGCCATCGGGTGCAATAATGACACCTTGATACGCTAAGGCTTTTCGCAGCTCTACGCCGTCAGACTGAAATAACTCCATAGATAGGGCTTGAGTATGTTTGACCCCATCAGCATCATACCATTCGAGCAAACGTCCCCAGGCGTTATTAGTAGTATCTCTCGTTTGAGCCAATACTCGAATAGGACTTGAGATATAGCGTTTATATTCGTCATCTTTGGTCTGTTCGATGTAGTACAAGCCATCTTTGAATAGATGAAATACACCATCACCATAACGAAATGGTTTGGCTAAATGTCCTTTGGGCAAACGGTCGGGTTCGGGCAATTGCTCAATGGCATAATCAAGAAATGCTTTTACTTCCTCTGCATCATCATCCTGTAAAAGCTCATTTAAAAACTCGCTTTCACCTACCTTTTGAAATTGATTGAGCAATCGAACAAGACTGTTTTTCTCAAGGTTTTGGAATGCCTCTAAGTGTTCAGGTCGGACTGGCATATAAAGTTTGGTATAGCCTGCCTTTGATAACTGATTAATTACAAATTGAGTTTGCTCAAAATCAAACGGCTTGAGTTCTGTTGGCTTCTTATTGCATAACATAGGCAACACAACCAATACAACGGCATAACCTGTTTGAGCAATCTTAAAAAATGCCTCCAGTCCATAAGTAATGATTACTGACTTGTCATAGTCAAAATCCCCATACTTTGCAAAGCCTTTGGCCAATCCATCAGGTACGATTTGCACACGTTGGCCATCCTGTAATACGGCGCATTGGATCTGCTCAAGCTGGCCATTCACGATAGGAAAAATTAAAGGGTTGTCATACTCAATGCCTTCAATATCTACTTTGCATTGATCAACATAGATCGGCTGTAATGGACTGCCGAAACGCTTAATAATGGGATGCTCGATATATTCCTTATCGGATGGATTTAATAGCGTGCAATTTGCTAGAATCGAATCGGGTTTGATGGGGGCGGTGATATTCATAGTGTCATCGCCTTTTATTTATTCAGGATAATTTGGGTTTGATTAGACATAATCAAATTTCCTCACCTTTAAACGCTAAAGGTAGTATTTTTTCAATCATCTCTAGGTTTGTTTTAATTTCGAGAATAAGGCCAGCTACAACACTTCCATCAATCATTAACTCATTATTACTATCAAAACACTGAAAAGTAGCTTCAGAAATATTCATTGAACTTGATATTAATCCAGAAACAATATCTTGAGCATTTAAATGATTGGCTTCAGCATGTGGAACAAAGAAAGTATCAATACTGCTTAAAAGTGAATTGTAAGTTTTTTGGGCCTGGTTAGACATAATTACTCTCCCCATACTTTTTTCAGTGATAAAGACATGCTTTCAACTAAACCTTGCTTGTGTGCAAAGTCAGAAGATTGAAGTCGTTGACGAGTAATTTTATGGATATTATTCGGTACACTAACGTCGTGTTTATTTAAATTAAAAATAGATAAATTCATGCCTACGCCTCATTAAGTTCGTAACAAGCATGAGAGCCTTTTTTATTTGAATTTGGCACTCTATGAGTCAATATGTCGTAACCAATATTACGTAAACGATTAATGACAGCACTTAGACGGTAGCAGTTAAAATAGGTAATAGCTTCGGTTTGACTCAATGTCTTACCACTTTTCAAGTAATTTAAAACTTGGGCTTGATGATTTTGCATGATTTAAGCCTCCAAAATTGCATTGGTGGCTCTATGGCTTTCTACTCTTTCCGTAATCCACTGATCTATCTCCGATTCAATCCAAGCAACACGTCTTTCAGACAACTGTAATGGCTTAGGAAACTCTCCTTTTGCCATCATAGCGTAAATGGATGAACCGCAAAGTCCTGTTTTAACTTGAACTTCTTTGCGGCGAATTAAGCGATTATTTTCAATTTTTTGATTTTTAGATGTATTCATCTAAACATTCTCCGAAACGGAAATGCCTAGACACAAATTTAGTTACTAGAATAAAGCTGTATTTATATTCATTACACACATAGCTATTTACAACTATTTAGACACACATCTACTGAAATTAACTTTCAATATTATTCTTTGTGGAATAAAGATGGTATGCTAATTTATTCGTTAACGAATAGTTTAGGTTCATTACTATTCGCATGTATGTAAGATTTTTGACTTTATCTACATTCTAGTTTTCCTAGTTTGTGCCCTGTCATGGCAAAGTTAAAAAATAAAGGCTTCTGGTAATTGGCGTTACCAAAGCCAACTGCTTCACAAAAAGATCAAGTATTGGCGTACTTGGTCTTTTTTATTATTTATCGATTGCTTTGTATATATTGCAACTCAATGAACTTGCTATAACTCTATAAGAGTCATAATAAAATTACTACCCATCTTAAAATCAGTTAAAAAAGCACTTTTGAACATCTAGCATCTGTAAATATCAAAATATTTATATGCCCACGGTTAAATTTTTAAATTTAAAATTCACGTACACCATTGAGATTTATAATTTTATAAAATACTGTTTTTTATAAACATTATGTTCAATTAAACACAGTGTTCAAATGAACATAATGTTTATTTACTCATTTATCATTGATTTTTTTACAATATTTTACAATTCAAGCTGTATTAATTATTTTAGACGCATTAAAGAAGATTATATTTCGCTCATAAATTACACTGAATATAAAGTTACTCCACTTTTGCATCATCTCTGTACGCTCTTTTTCATACTTTGCTTTGTTATATACACCTCTAACACCTTTCGCCGTATGGTTTAAACAAGCCTCAATTGCATCACTATTAAAGCCTTGCTCATTTAGATGCGTACTTGCTGTACGGCGCAAATCATGAACAGTGAAGTTGGGTATATCTGTTAAAGATAATGCTGACTTTTGAGCTGTGTTAAAAGCATTGTGACTAATATGTGTACCTGATTTCCTACCTACAAAAACATAAAGCTCATCACCAGCAATCGTTTTTAATTCTTTGAATATCTCAATCACTTGGTCTGACATATAGACGACCATTTCACGGCTATGGCCTGTGGTGCTATCTGCCTTTGTTTCAGGAATAAGCCATATACGATTATCAAAGTCCACATGTTCCCACTTAGCACGTAATAATTCGGACTTTCTAACCAAGGTCAGCAATGAAAGTAAAAGGCCCAACTTTCTAGGTCGGTGAATTCTTGAATTTAAGAGGGTGGTGTAATAAGTACGGATTTCACTTGTACTTAAATATCGATCTCTAGGTTTTGCTTTATGTATTTGTCGTGATGGTATAGCTAACACGGGGTTATACGACACCAGGCCCCAAGTTATTGCATAATCAAACATGCGCTTTAATAAGCCTCTAACTTGGTTAGCTGCCGCATCATATCCCTGTTCTTTTTTGCGCCATATTGTACGGCGTATATCTTCAATGCTGACTTGATCTAAAGGTATGTGGCCCATCATTGGGTAAATATCATTATTCAGGCATAAAACCATGTTGTAAGGGTTTTTA
Source organism: Acinetobacter sp. YH12219 (assembly GCF_013417875.1). Classification (NCBI taxonomy): domain Bacteria; kingdom Pseudomonadati; phylum Pseudomonadota; class Gammaproteobacteria; order Moraxellales; family Moraxellaceae; genus Acinetobacter; species Acinetobacter sp. YH12219. Next base: position 28,065 of record NZ_VPDC01000022.1, on the reverse strand, counting down.
CGGTCTTTTTTAATGACCTCATTTAAATAACGCTCACCGTAATCCTTAAACAATAGAATATTCGTAACCTTATTTTTATTCTGTTTTGGTGAAATACCTTTAGCCACCAATGACGATGACTCATCTCGAATCTGTCTAGCATCTTTCAGTGACAAATCAGGATAACGGCCTAAAACCAGTCTTTCCTGTTTCCCATTTAAAGAATAACGATACCACCATGACTTAACACCAGTCGTTGTTATATCCAAGAACAAGCCATTGGCTACCGTATCTTTAGCTGTATATCTCTTTTCACTTGCTTTTAAATTTTTTATTTCTCTGTCTGTAGAAAAAAATATCTTTTCTGTTGAGGCCATAATTTAGTCACCATATAAAAAATATAGCCACTTTAAATCTTGTGACTTAGTAGTGACTAAAAAAATCATAACACTAGTTGAACACATTGAACATATTGGAAGAATGACAATGCAATAAAAAAGCACTAAGTTGTTAAAACTTAATGCTATTTAATTAACATAGTAACTTACTGGAACTTATTAGAATATTAACTTAAATTGAAATTACTTTCCGATACAGAACGATCCAAAAATCTTACCGAGTAGATCATCTGCACTGAAATCGCCCGTAATTTCACCTAAGGCATTTTGCGCCAAACGTAGAGACTCGGCTACCAACTCACCCGCATGATAAACCACCAACTGCTCACGTGCTTCTGCAAGATAGCGCTGCGTGCGCTTCATTGCGTCTAAATGGCGTGTTCGAGCAATAAAGGTGTCTTCCTCTGGTTGAAAGCCTGCATGCGCTGTAATCGCATCAATAAGCGCTTGAACGCCGGTTTCTTGTTTAGCCGAAACACGAATATGTCGAAAACCGTTTAAATCGGTCATTTCCGCGGTAGATCCCGTCAAATCGCATTTATTACCAATCAGCATCAAACGCTTCGGTTCAATATGATCGGCGAAGTACGCTTGAGCCAATTGCAGTGGATCTTCGCCCTGACTTAAGTCATAGACCAAAAGTAACAAGTCAGCTTGCTCAATTTCTTTAATTGCGCGGCGAATCCCTTCTTTTTCGACGATATCACCGGTTTCACGTAAACCAGCGGTATCGGTCAAAGTAATCGGCAAACCATTGAGGCTGATTTTTTCATGTAAAACATCACGTGTCGTACCTGCAATATCCGTCACAATCGCACGTTCCACACCCGCCAAAGCATTGAGTAGAGATGACTTACCTGCATTGGGTTTACCGGCAATCACCACTTGTAAACCCTCACGTAGTAACTGACCTTGACGAGCAGACTGCTGTACAGCATGGACCGAGCTTGCCACTTCATCCAATAAGCCCAAAATCTTACCATCCGCCAAAAAGTCGATTTCTTCTTCAGGAAAATCAATCGCTGCTTCCACATGCAAACGCAAATGGATAAGTTTTTCTAACACCGTATTGACCTTGCTCGAAAAAGCACCTTGTAATGAACGTACCGCAGAACGCGCAGCAGCTTGTGAGGTGGCATCAATCAGGTCGGCAATCGCCTCGGCTTGCACCAAGTCCATTTTGCCATTTTCAAAGGCGCGCATTGAAAATTCGCCCGCTTTTGCAGCAATAGCGCCCAATTCAAGTAACCGCGCCAATAATGCATTTTGAATAACGGGGCCGCCATGACCTTGAAGCTCCACCACATCTTCCCCCGTAAAAGAGTGCGGATTTGGAAAGCAAATCACCAAACCTTCATCCATGATTTCATTCGATGCATCAAAAAACTTACGGAAACCAGCAAAACGTGCTTCAGGCAGGGATTGCTGCGTTAATGCTTCTGCAATGGCATAAGATTGGGGACCAGACAGGCGAATCACGCCGACACCACCACGACCCGGCGGTGTGGCAATTGCTGCGATGGTGGTTCGGTTTAACATAAAATTCACCTAAAAATTTTCAAACGACAGATAAAGAAAAATCCGCCTAAGATTACCATCTTAAGCGGATTTATTCAGCCCATCAGCAATGCTTAGTTTGCTGAGTCAGCCGCTTCACGTTTTAAACGTTCTTTTTCAACAGATTTGTTAATCAAACCTTGTTGAAGAATAGTAATACTGTTGTTACAGATCCAGTAAAGCACAAGGCCCGCAGGGAAGAACAACATAAATACCGTAAAGATCACTGGCATGATTTTGAAGACTTTCGCCTGCATTGGATCAGCCGGTTGTGGGTTCAAACTTTGCTGAATAAACATGGTTAAGCCCATTAATAGCGGCAAAATAAACCACGGATCCATCGCAGATAAATCTTGAATCCAACCTAACCATGGCGCATGACGAAGTTCAACAGACTCCATCAATACCCAGTACAAAGCAAGGAAGATCGGCATTTGGAGCAATAACGGCAAGCAACCTGATAGTGGGTTCACTTGTTCACGTTTATACAATGCCATCATTTCTTGCGAGAAGCGCATACGGTCTTCACCGAACTCTTCTTTCATGCGTTGCATTTCAGGTGCAATCACACGCATTTTCGCCATAGAGCGGTAGCTCTTCGACGACAATGGCCACAAGATCAGTTTCACCAGAATCGTCAATAGAATAATTGACCAACCCCAGTTACCCACTAAACCGTGGAAAAACTCAAGACCGACGAATAATAATTTCGCAATAGGCCATAACCAACCGTAGTCTACAGTTTGGTTTAAACCAACCGCCAATTCTTTCAATTCAGATTGGATTTTTGGACCTGAATAGAACGTTGCATCTACTTCTGCCACAGTTCCTGCAGGAACATTGATTGCAGGCGATGTGAACTGAATAATGTTCATATCATCAGTAGATTTACGTGACTCAAGTTTCGCAGCATACGGTTGACCATTGGCTTGCGTTAATTTGATCTGTCCAGGAATCCACGCACTCACGAAGTAATGCTGAACCATTGCAACCCAACCGCCAGTTGCTTCAACATTCAATTTTTCTTCATTGAAGTTGGCAAATTTAAGTTTGTTGTAATGTTCTTCAGGCGAACCCCATGCACCACCAAGGAATGTACCTAAAGTGAAAATACCTTGATCAGATTTACCTGGATCTTCAGAGTTGTCGCGTTTAAGCTGACCAAACATCTGACCTTGCCAGTTCTGAGCACTGCGGTTCACGATTTTATGATTCACGACAACAGGGTATTCACCTTCAGTGAAGTTAAAGGTTTTAATAACCTCTACACCATCTGCTGTTTTATAAACCATTGGTACTGACAAAACTTTTGCTGTTTGGCCATTTTTACCCTTCACAGCTTTTGCGTCATTTAACGTATATGAAGATTTTTCAATCTCATAGGTCGGACGTCCTTTCGGATTGCCGTCAGGGCCATTAAGACCAATTAAGCCAGACTGAGCAACATAAGTCCGTTTCGCATCGCTTTCAAGCATTACAAACGGTTCGTCGCTGTCTTTATTTTTGTCATGATTGAGTAATTCAATACGAACAATATCGCCACCCTTTGGATTAATCCAAAGATGGTAAAGGTCAGTTTGTACTGAAATTAACTGTTGACTAACAGGTGCAGTGGCATCTGTTGTTTGTTGTGTAGCAGCATTATTTGCTTGCGGCACATCAGTAGCAGCCGTAGCTGTCTGGCCATTTGGTAAATCGGCAGATACTTCATGCGTTACCACCGCAGCATTTTGCTGAGGTTTTTGTTCCGCATTTCCATAATCTTTCTGCCAAGCCAAAATGAGCAAATATGCGACAACAAACATGGCCCCTAGAATTGCAATCCTGGCCCATTGTTGCATAGGTATTACCCCAAGTGGTTAGAGTGATTTTGGTTCAATAAACGTTCACGAAAGGGTACAGCAACGTGAAGCGTTTGAGAATCTATTTGCTGAAATGAAATAAAACGAATTGCTTTTGATGGAACAGGATCATAGCCTGAACCGCCCCAAGGATGACAACGGCAAATACGCTGAACAGCTAGACACACTCCACGTACAGCACCATGTTGATGGACTGCTTCCAAAGAATATTGAGAACATGTTGGAATATAACGACAGCGTGGTCCCAATAAAGGACTAATCGCAATCTGATAGAAACGAATGAGCCAATGCAGTAAACGAACCATTGGTCATCTCTACGCTTGTGGGGAGGTAGCTATTTTTTTATGCTTATTTGCAAGGCGCTGCAATTTTTGCCAAGCAAATTGTAATTGCTGATGCAACTCTGCATTCGGTACCGCCTCTATGCCCATTTTTGGCATAACGACAATATCTAATACATTAGACTGCTGTTGATGCAGGCGAAAACTTTCGCGTGCAAGTCGTTTTACTCGATTTCTTTCATGTGCGCGGCGCACTTTTTTCTTAGCAACAACAATACCCAAACGGCTATTCGGCTGTTCGGAGATTTTTGCTAGAAATAAGAAATGGGGTTGATGCACTTTAAAAAGCGCACCATCGAACACACTTTTATAATCGGCAGCACAGTGTATTCGCACATCTGTGCTAAAGCCGTAAAGTGTTGTCATAACACCCAAGTCTTGACAGTCTTAACTGAAATTAAACAGTTAAGCTGTGACGACCTTTTGCACGACGACGCGCTAATACTTGACGGCCAGCTTTAGTAGCCATGCGAGCACGGAAACCATGAACGCGTTTACGTTTCAACTCAGAAGGTTGGAAAGTACGTTTCATATCGAAACTCCACAAATGATCTTTCAGTAAAGGTTCGCGATTTTAGTGCTCATTGCTTGAGCTGTCAATGAAAAACACGCTTTCTTTCAAAATCTAGGCTGTGATATATCAAGATAATATAAGGATTAGAAATCAGTCAGAAAGTTTTAAATTAAAATATTCACAAACTAAATCATTGTATATATTAATCATTTAAGTTATCTTCAAGTTTACTCACAGATTTATCCACAATCTCAAATTTGTGAATTGGTTTTTATGAATTTAAATTTGAATTTAAACCAACCATCAAGTTATCCCCAGAATGGGTCGATCTTATAAATAAATTCAAATTTTAAAATTTAAATTTATTACTATTAGTGTTGATATTTTCTGTGGAAAACGTATTTTTAGATTTAAAAAACAAATAATTACATTGTGGATAACGATGTTTTTATAATTTTGATAGTTTGTGGATAACTTTGTGCTACAATTTATCCACAGCTTGCAGATAAACTTATCCACATGTGATTTAAATTTAAATTTAAACTCAATTTGCGTTTTTTTGATCGATTTCGACTGATTTGTTCATGACAGATGTGGATAAGATGGTTAGAATGGCTGCCCGCTTAGGCGGGGTTGAATTATTTTTTTACGTACAATGGACTGAAATAGGGGTTTCACATGCTTTGGACAGACTGCTTAACTCGCTTGCGACAAGAGCTTTCAGGAAATGTCTATACAATGTGGATACGCCCACTGGTGGCAGAAGATGCAGGTGATAGTCTAAAACTCTACGCACCGAATCCGTATTGGACACGCTATATTCAAGAGCACCATTTAGAACTGATTTCAATTTTAGCGGAACAGTTGTCTGAAGGTCGGGTACGTAAAGTTGAGATTTTGGTTGATTCACGGCCTGGTGCAATTTTATCTGCAGCTGAACAACCAGCAACAACCACCGCAGCATTAGAGTCAACACCACAAGTATCGGCACCGACTCGTCCTAAAAAAGAAAAAGAAGAGACGTCTTCAAAAAATAACCGTAAGCGTCAGCTTAACCCATTATTTACCTTTTCCTTGTTTGTTGAAGGCCGTTCCAATCAGATGGCGGCAGAAACCTGTCGTAAAGTCTTGACGCAGCCCGGTGCTTCGCAGCATAACCCGTTATTTTTATATGGACCGACTGGTTTAGGTAAAACCCATTTAATGCAAGCCGTAGGTAATGCATTATTGCAAGCGAAGCCGAATGCACGTGTGATGTACATGACGGCTGAAAGTTTTGTACAAGACTTTGTGAGCTCGCTACAGCAAGGTAAGGTCGAAGAATTCAAGAAAAACTGTCGTTCGCTAGATTTGTTATTGGTGGATGATATTCATTTGTTGGCGGGTAAAGAGGCCAGCTTAGTTGAGTTTTTCTATACCTTCAACGCGTTATTGGATGAATCTAAACAAATCATTTTAACCTCAGATCGTTATCCAAAAGAACTGACTGAGCTAGATCCACGTTTGGTTTCACGTTTTTCATGGGGCTTATCGGTGGGTGTTGAACCGCCTGATATTGAAACCCGTATTGAAATTTTACTGAAAAAAGCGGAAAGCAATGGGGTGGAACTTCCACGGAATTGTGCGCTGTTTATTGCTCAACAAGTGGTTGCTAATGTCCGTGAACTAGAAGGTGCGCTGAATAAAGTCGTAGCCATTTCTCGTTTTAAAGGCACCCCAATCGATCTAGATGTGGTGCGTGAATCGTTAAAAGATGTGTTGGCAATTCGTGCGCGCACCATCAGTACTGAAAACATTCAGCGTGTGGTGAGTGAATATTTCCGTATTCCATTGAAAGAATTGGTTGGTCCAAAACGTACACGTATTTATGCACGTCCACGTCAGTTGGCTATGGGGCTAGCACGTGAACTGACAGGGGATAGTTTCCCTGAAATTGGTATGGCTTTTGGTAATCGTGACCACAGTACTGTGATGCATGCCTGTGAAAAAGTACAAAGCCTGCGTGAAGAAGATCCAATCTTCAATGAGGACTATAAAAACTTGCAACGTCTGCTGCAAAGTTAAGTCTTTTCGTTCAAATTCTGTTCTTGCAATGCGGTATATTCTGCCGCATAGTACACTGCTAAAAAATTAATTTATTTTGTCTATCTTCAGTTTTTAGAGGAATGTATCGTGCGTTTAAAAATCGCGAAAGAAAGCTTACTGAATGTTCTATCACATGTCGTAGGAGCGGTTGAACGTCGCCATACCTTAAATATTTTATCCAATGTAAAAGTACAGGTAACAGAGCAAGCTTTGACCATTACGGGGTCGGATCTTGAAGTGGAACTGGTTGCAAGCACATCACTTACTGAAGGTGCATGTTTACAAGCAGGTGTGACGACTGTTCCTGCACGTAAATTGATGGATATCTGTAAATCATTACCGTCAGCGGCATTGATTGATTTGCAAATTACTGAAGATCAACGTTGTATTTTAAAATCTGGAAACAGTCGTTTTGTATTGGGTACTTTGCCTGCAGAAGACTATCCATTATTAACCACTGAAAATACTCAAGGCACTCAAGTCAGTGTGACTCAGCGTGAGTTAAAGCGTTTATTTGAGAAAACATCTTTTGCCATGGCGGTTCAAGATGTGCGTTTCTATTTGACAGGTACTTTGCTTGAAATTGATGAAAATCAATTGCGTGCAGTAACGACCGATGGTCACCGTTTGGCGATGTGTGAAACAGCGGCAAGCTCGAATGCGACACAAGCAATGCAAGCGATTGTTCCACGTAAAGCTGTAGGTGAATTGCAGCGTCTATTGAGTGTTGAAGACGAGCAATTATCGTTGTTAATTGGTCGTGAATTATTAAATGTAACAATTACTATTGCCAGCCGTGATAAAGAGCAGGGTGATATTACCGTACGTTTCACCACAAAATTGATCGATGGTAAATTCCCAGACTACCGCCGTGTGATTCCACGTGGTGGCGATAAAAACGTGCGCATTGCACATGATGTATTTAAACAATCACTGCAACGTGTAGCGATTTTAAGTAATGAAAAATTGCGCGGCGTATTCTTGAAGTTTGATGCGGACACTTTACAACTTCGTGCCAATAACCCTGAGCAAGATGAAGCAATCGAAGATCTTGCGATTCAATATGCAGATGCACCGATGGAAATGTCGTTTAATGCACAGTACTTATTGGAAGTTCTGAATGTATTGGATGGTGATGATGTTGCAATGACCATGACAGAAGCGAACCAGTCGGTATTGGTACAAGATCCACAGCAACAAGATCAAACCTATGTTGTGATGCCAATGCGTGTTTAATTCGGACTGACGTCTCAATTATTATGCATATCACGCGTTTACATGTAGAACGTGTTCGAAATTTAAAGACGGTTGCACTCTCTGGGTTGCAGCCGTTTAATGTCTTTTATGGGCAAAATGGTTCAGGTAAAACGTCTGTATTAGAAGCAGTACATTTGCTGGCAACTGGACGTTCTTTTCGAACCCATATTCCGAAAAACTATATTCAAAATAATAGCCCTGACGCTGTCGTCTTTGCGCAGTCTGCAACAGACCGCATTGGTATGCAAAAAATGCAGTCGGGCGAGCAAGTGATTAAAGTCAATGGCGACCTAGTGGGGACACAAGGGCAGTTGGCTAAGATTTTACCGCTACAACTCATCGACCCACAAAGTACGGATATCATTGATCATGGTGCGAAGCCACGACGTCAACTTTTAGATTGGTTGATGTTCCACGTGGAACCGGAGTTTTACCATGCATGGCAATATTATGCACGGGCATTAAAACAGCGGAATAGTTTACTGAAATCACGACGTCATTTGAGTCTGTCTGACTTAGAACCGTGGAACAAAATGCTCAGTGACTATGGTGAGATATTACATAGTCTACGCAGCAATGTGGTGGAACAGTGGACTCGATATTTCCAACAAGATCTTGAAGCATTATTGCCTGATTTAACAGTGACATTGGAATATAGTGCAGGCTTTCATGCTGAAACAGGACTGCTGAATGATCTGACTAATCAGCATTTTAAAGACTGCGAGCGTGGCTTTACTGAGTATGGTCCGCACCGTGCAGATTTAAGGTTAAAAACTGCTATGGGGGATGCTGATGTTGTGCTCTCACGTGGGCAAAAAAAGTTATTGATCATGGCGTTAAAACTGTCACAGATTGCAATGCTACATGCTTGTAATAAGGAAACTGTGGTATTATTAGATGATCTGACAGCAGAATTAGATTTAACCGCACAACAGCGTTTAATTGAGCGTTTAAGCCATCTTGGTAGTCAAGTTTTTATTACCACTTTAGACCATGATTCAGTGCAAAAACACTTACATGATTTATCTATTTCTTATCAATTATTCAAAGTTGAAAATGGTACGGTGCAGGCTGTTGTGCAATGAAATACCACCTTTGGATAGACCTATTTTTCACTAGGGAGAAACCATGAGTTCAGAAGATCAAGCTGCTTCTCAAACAGAACAAACCATAGAAAAAGCTTATGATTCCTCTAGCATCAAAGTATTACGTGGTCTAGACGCTGTACGTAAACGTCCGGGCATGTATATTGGTGATACTGACGATGGTACTGGCCTACACCACATGGTGTTTGAAGTTGTCGATAACTCAATTGATGAAGCGTTGGCAGGTCATTGTGACGAAATTCAAGTCACCATTCATGAAGATGAATCTGTAAGCGTATCGGATAACGGCCGTGGTATTCCTACCGACATTCACCCAGAAGAAGGTGTTTCTGCAGCAGAAGTGATTTTAACGATTCTACATGCTGGCGGTAAATTTGACGATAACAGTTATAAGGTTTCAGGTGGTCTTCACGGTGTTGGCGTTTCAGTTGTAAACGCTTTATCAGAAAAGCTCCTATTAAATATTCGTCGTGCGGGTAAGAGCTATGAGCAGGAATATCGCCATGGCGATCCTGTCTATAAATTACGTGAAACTGGTGTGACTGAAACTTCAGGTACAACAGTCCGTTTCTACCCTAGTGCAGAAACCTTTAGCCAGACTATTTTTAATGTCGATATTTTGGCACGTCGTTTACGTGAATTATCATTCCTAAACGCTGGTGTACGTATTGTTCTACGTGATGAACGTGTAAACCTTGAACATGTGTATGACTATGAAGGCGGCTTATCTGAATTCGTAAAATACATTAACCAAGGTAAAACACATCTCAACGATATCTTCCATTTCACCACTCAAGCCGATAATGGCATTGGTGTAGAAGTTGCATTGCAGTGGAATGATTCTTATCAGGAAAATGTTCGTTGCTTTACCAATAACATTCCACAAAAAGATGGTGGTACGCATTTAGCGGGTTTCCGTGCTGCATTAACTCGTGGCTTAAACAGCTACATGGAAAGCGAAAACTTACTCAAAAAAGAGAAAGTGGCGGTTTCTGGTGATGATGCGCGTGAAGGTTTAACTGCGATTGTTTCGGTGAAAGTGCCTGATCCAAAATTTTCTTCGCAAACCAAAGAAAAATTGGTGTCGAGCGAAGTGAAAACTGCGGTTGAGCAAGCAATGAATAAGTCGTTCTCTGAATATCTTTTAGAGAACCCACAAGCCGCTAAATCGATTGCAGGTAAGATTATTGATGCAGCACGTGCGCGTGATGCAGCACGCAAAGCGCGTGAAATGACTCGTCGTAAGAGTGCGCTTGATATTGCAGGCTTGCCCGGTAAATTGGCCGATTGTCAAGAAAAAGATCCTGCGTTGTCTGAACTTTACTTAGTCGAAGGTGACTCTGCGGGTGGTTCTGCAAAACAGGGCCGTAACCGTAAGATGCAAGCGATTTTGCCGCTGAAAGGTAAAATCCTCAACGTGGAACGTGCACGTTTTGACAAGATGATTTCTTCTCAAGAAGTGGGAACATTGATTACCGCTTTAGGCTGTGGTATTGGCCGTGAGGAATATAACCCAGACAAACTGCGTTATCACAAAATCATCATCATGACCGATGCCGACGTCGATGGTTCGCACATTCGTACGCTACTGTTGACCTTCTTCTTCCGTCAAATGCCAGAACTTGTGGAACGTGGATATATTTATATTGCACAGCCACCGTTGTATAAGCTGAAAAAAGGCAAGCAAGAACAGTACATCAAAGATAATGATGCGCTTGAGACTTACCTGATTTCAAATGCAATTGATGAGCTTGAATTACACATCAGTGCAGAAGCACCAGCCATTCGTGGTGAGGCTTTAGCGGGTGTGATTGCGGATTATCAAACCTCTCAAAAGAGCTTGCATCGTCTGACTGTACGTTATCCTGCAAGTGTGTTGGATGGTTTATTGGCAGTAGAAGGCTTTAAGTTAGATCACGCAAATAACCAAGACTATGTACAGACTTGGGGTGAGCAACTACGTGCCAATATTGAGAAAACTCAACCTAGCTTACGTCCTGAATTAAGCTTAGAAACTTTTGAGCATGAAGATACCGAAGGCAATAAGTCAGCGACCTATTTCCCGCGTATTACCATCTATGTTCATAACTTACCGCACCAATACTTGTTAGATTCAGGTCTATTGGGTTCAGGCGAATATGCACGTTTACTCAAAAATTCGAAGAGTTGGTTCACCTTATTGGAAGAAGGTGCTTACCTACAAAAAGGTGAGCGCAAAATTCCAGTAAATAGCTTCCATCAGGTTTGGCAAAACATCCTACAAGACTCACGCCGTGGCATGATGATTCAGCGCTATAAAGGTTTGGGTGAGATGAATGCTGAACAGCTTTGGGAAACCACAATGGATCCTGAGAACCGTAACATGCTGCAAGTAACGGTACAGGATGCGATTGAAGCTGATCGTATGTTCTCTTGTTTGATGGGTGATGATGTGGAACCACGTCGTGCTTTCATTGAAGAAAATGCGTTAAATGCGGATATTGATGCCTAAATTCTGATTACAGAATCATTCAAAAAAGCACTCTTCGGAGTGCTTTTTTTTGTGCTATCTTAAATAAAATTGAATATTAAATCGCCAATTTGTGTTTTATAAAATTGACTTATTCTGATGCTAAGCTCAAATCAAATTGAACTTAGCAGCTAAAAATAAGAGGTCTATATATGATGGACAATCAACCTGAACACATTCGTGACATCTGGGTAAATGCATTTTTTACCGGAAATTATACCGTTCTTGCCGAATACGAAGATGAGCACTTTAAGGTGGTTTATGAGCAAGACGGGCGTGTCGAAAGTAATTATATCCGCTATGAACGTATTGCACATGCAGTGAAAAATGGGGTTTGGAAACCACAAAAACCAGACGTAGAATTTGAAGAATATGAGTTTAATCGTGACCAAACTGAGTGCAAAATTTTAATTGGTTTAGCTGAAACACAGCAGCAAATACAGGAAATCTGGCATTTTGATCAAACCTAGAAAATACAAGAATTACGCTTTTTAAAGGCAAAAAAAGTCCATCCTTCTGCCTTATCTTAAACAATAAAAAGTTTAAATTGATGTAGTCAGTGGAGATAAAATGCATCCATCTTATAAATGTGGGTAAGTTTTGTGAATTTTCACATTTAATAGTGTTCAACATCAAAGTCATTTATAATTGTGGATAATATCATTTAAAAATATTTATCCACAAAAAAGGTGGTTCGATATTTTGAATTTAAAAAATAAAAATGAATTTAAAACCAAGATTTGAATTTAAAAATGGCTTTTATGGATAACTATGGCAATGAGTTTGATGTGAAGTATATTTTTTGAATTCATTTACAAAGTTAGGGTAAAAGCTATCGCTGAATTTTTAGATTCTTTCCGAATAGAAATGCCTTAACGATGCAATAACCAGTTGGATATGAACATTCGATTTTTTAAATATTTTTTAGATTTATAGTGTGATTATTATTGTGAAGTATAAATAAAAAATCGCCGTGGAACATTTAAATTTCACGGCGATTGATTTTTTGAGCTTAAGTTAGGTTTTCTTAATAATGCAAATCTAGGGTTTTGCTTTTTAAATTAAGCCTCAAAACTACTTTCCATTTCTTCTAATTCCATCATTAATTCAAGCATTTGCTCTTCGACAGATTCAAGTTTGGCTTTTAATTCTGTTTGCTCATTCATCAGTTTGAGTAAGTCATCTTTACGACTGGCTTCATATAAAGCACTGTCTGCTAATAATTCCTCGATTTCGTTTAAGCGTGGCTGAATTTTGCTGATTTGCGCTTCATTTTTTTCAATGTTTTTACGAATCGGGCGGGTCAATTCACGCTGACGTGCAGCTTCTTTACGTTGCGCTTCTTTATCGACTTTGGAAATCGTCGGTTTAGTTTCAACTTGAGATTTGATGGGAGTCGGGGCTTGTTGACTATTTTTCATCATGTCGATCCGTGCTTGACGCAGCCAATCGGCATAAGCCACGAGGTCACCATCAAATTCGCGACATTTCCCATGATGTACCAATAATAATTCGTCACAAACACTGGCAATCAATTGACGTTCATGCGAAACCAAAACCACAGCGCCTTCAAAGTCTTGTAATGCCATAGTTAGCGCATGACGCATATCAAGGTCTAAATGGTTGGTCGGTTCATCTAGAATTAAAACATTGGGGCGCTGCCAAACAATCAAAGCCAAAGCCAATCGTGCTCGTTCACCGCCTGAAAATCCTTCACTTGGCGTATCCATGCGTTCGCCACTAAAACCAAAGCTACCTAAGAATGAACGTAATGCCGCTTCACTGATTTTTTTGTCAGCGATTCGAGATAATTGCAACATTGGGCTGGCATTGCCATCTAGAGCATCCATTTGATGCTGTGCAAAATAGCCAATATTCAACAGTTCCGAGGCTTTGCGTGTCCCTTGTAATAAGGGAAGATCACCAACCAAGGATTTAATTAAGGTTGATTTACCAGCACCATTCATTCCCAGTAAACCAATACGACTGTTTGGGGTAATCTGTAAATTCACATTGGTGGCAATCAGTTTGTCACCATAGCCAATGTCGACATGTTCCATTTGTAACAGTGGTGAGCTCATTTTGGTTGGCTCACGGAAACTAAAGGTAAATGGCGTATCGACATGCGCGGCAGAAAGTTCCTGCATGCGTTCTAATTGTTTAATACGACTTTGAGCCTGCTTAGCTTTAGTGGCTTTAGCTTTAAAACGGTCAATAAATTTTTGGAGATGCGCACGAGTTTCAAGTTGTTTCTCATAGGCTTGTTGTTGTTGTGCCAAGCGCTCAGAACGGGTGCGTTCAAAGGTTGAATAGTTACCGGTGTAAAGCGTCAGCTCTTGATTTTCGATGTGTAAAATATGATCAGTCACCGCATCTAAGAAATCACGGTCATGTGAAATCAAGATCAGTGTGCCTTCATAAGCTTTTAACCAATCTTCTAACCACAAAATCGCATCTAAGTCTAAGTGGTTGGTTGGTTCATCGAGTAATAATAGGTCAGAACGGCTCATCAGGGTACGCGCAAGGTTTAAACGCATACGCCAACCACCAGAAAAGCTTGAAACATTGAGTTGGGACTGATGTTCAAAGAAACCCAGGCCGGCCATCAGTTGTGAGGCTTTTGATGGAGCTGTATAGCCATGGATTTCATCAAATCGGCCATATAAGTGTGCCAGCGCTTCATTGTCTAATTGTTCTGGATGTTCAAGTTTATGTTGTATATCCCAATATTCTTCATCGCCTGATAGAACGAAATCAATCGCTTTCATATCCAACGCTTTGATTTCTTGCGCCATATGCGCGACGGTCCATACTGCAGGACGTGTTAATGAACCACCATCAGATTCCATTCCACCTAAAAGCGCAGAAAAAAGAGTCGATTTACCCGCACCATTTACACCAGTTAAGCCGATTTTCCAGCCTGGATGCAATTGCATAGATGCTTTTTGAAATAAAACACGCCCACCGCGACGAATGGAAAGTTGGTCTAACTGAATCATGGAACTAACTAAACAAGAAGAATGTGGGGCTATTCTAATGGATGGCTTTGCAAAAGAAAAAACAAAGCATCGCAACCATCTGAAAAAATGTGACAGATTCCACGTATTTAGGTATATTGAACGGGCTTTAGTATTAAAAAAATATTTCAAGTTGTTGTTTTAAATGGATTAATAAAACATATTGGAAATATAAGAAATGAGAAAAGGAATTTTAATTTTATCGCTTCTTTCAGGTGTGATGTCTGCACAAAGCTATGCCAATCAGAAGGTTTGTGTGTTCGATTTACTTGGAAAAGCGGGGGAATCTTATAAGCTGATGGAAGAGTGGTCTCTGGCCAGTAAGGCATGGGGAGCACAAGTTCAACTGATTTCATATCAAGATGAATCCAAAGTCGATAAAGATTTTAAAGAAGGGAAATGTGACGCATTTTATATGACCTCGATGCGGGCACGTGCATATAACAAATTTGCTGGTTCGATTGATGCCATTGGCGGTGTACCGAACAATACCATCGCGCAAAAAGCCATCACCTATGTCTTAGATAAGCGGAACAGTAAACGACTGATTACCAATCTAGGCAAAGACAGCTATGAAGTGGCGGGGATCGGGCAAATTGGTTCAGCCTATATTTTTGTCCGTGATCGCAATATCAATAATTTAGAAAAAGCTGAAGGTAAAAAATTTGCCATTTTGCATTATGACTATGCGCAAAAAGTGATGGTTGACCGTGTCGGCGCTGTACCAGTCATGTCGGAAATTTCCAATTTTATTCGCAAGTTTAATCAGGCTGAAGTTGAAATTGTGGCTGCGCCGGCTTATGCCTTTAAGCCACTCGAAATTTCAAAAGGCTTAGGCACTACTGGGGCGATGGTTAATTTTCCTGTGGTGATTGTCACGGCAGACCTGATTATTCGTAATAATAAATTCCCAGAAGGTTTTGCAGAGCCTTCTCGGCAATGGTTCGTTAAGCAATTATCAAAAAGTTTTGCCATGGTAAAACGCATGGAAGCTGAAATTCCTGCCAAATATAAGATGAATCTCAGCAAAGATGATCAGTTGAAATATCAGAAAATATTGCGTGAAGGACGGATGGATTTAACCAAACAGGGGATCTATGACTCCACTATGATGACGGTACTGAAAAAAGCCTGTTGTACGATTGAGCGAACCAATTTCGAGTGTTCAGTGGCGGGTGAATAAGCTTTTTTCTGTATTTCTTTGTAAATTTTGATGCAAACGCTGTAAATGTAAAAAGCCATTTTTGCAAATCTAAGATGATGATTATATTTATAATTTCACTTTGAATAAAAAGTGATATGCATCACAGAAAAACAGAATATGCCAAAATGACATAAATAAATGGAGTAAATGCTCTATTTTTTTTAAATTAACTTGCTTAATATCGGCGTTGTGTAAGGACACCTCTGAACCATAAAAAGATTTGAAAGGAAAATAGAATGAAAAAAACCCTCCTATCATTGGCTACATTTGCTGCAATTGGCTTTGCTGGTTCAGCTCAGGCAGCAAAAGTAGATATCTGTGTATTTGACTTACTGGGTAAGTCAGGCGAGTCATATCAAATGGCTCAGGAATGGGCGCTTGCAGCAAAAGGCTGGGGTGCTGAAATTAACTTAATTCCGCGTCAAGACGAAGCAGTAGCTGATAATGACTTTAAAGCAGGGAAATGTGACGGCGTATTTATGACGGCGATGCGTGCCCGTCAGTACAATAAATTTGCAG
Source organism: Acinetobacter sp. YH12219 (assembly GCF_013417875.1). Lineage (NCBI taxonomy): Bacteria > Pseudomonadati > Pseudomonadota > Gammaproteobacteria > Moraxellales > Moraxellaceae > Acinetobacter > Acinetobacter sp. YH12219. The sequence goes on along the minus strand of NZ_VPDC01000022.1, from coordinate 11,717 downwards.
GCTCTATTGATGCGCTGGGTGGCGCACCGAGCAATGCGATTGCACAACGTGCGATTACCTTTGCATTAGACCAACGTAATGCTGCAAAAATGGTCAGCAATCTAGGTGGTAAGAAATATGAAGTGGCGGGTATTGCCCCACTAGGTTCAGCGTTCATCTTTGTCAAAGACAAGAAAATTGACTCAATTGAAAAAGCAGCAGGTAAAAAGTTTGCAGTTTTAGGCTATGACGAAGCACAAAAAATCATGGTGCAACGTGTCGGCGCTCAAGCTGTGATTTCAGATGTATCTAACTTTGTGGCGAAGTTTAATAATGGTCAGGTGGATATGGTGGGTGCGCCTGCATATGCCTACAAACCATTAGAGATCTATAAAGGTTTAGGTACCAATGGTGCGATGTTTAACTTCCCAGTTCTACAAGTGACTGCGGACTTTATTATTCGTCCTGACCAATTCCCAGCTGGCTTTGGTCAAAAATCACGTGATTGGTTTGTGAAACACTTACCGAAGAGTATCGCGATGATTAACCGTCTAGAAGCGGGTATTCCTGCGAAATATAAACTTAACCTAAGTGCAGAAGATAAAACCAAATATCAAAAATTACTGCGTGAAGGTCGTATGGATATGACGAAGCGTGGCATTTACGATGCAGGCATGATGTCTGTTTTGAAAAAGGCACGTTGTTCTGTCGATAAAGCCAATTTTGAATGTTCACTTGGCGGCGAATAAGCTGATATTTAAAGAAAAAAGTCTGGATTTATCCAGGCTTTTTTTTGCAAATTCATAGGTCATTCTCGCCATTGAGTCAGCAAAATATTCAGGTAATCTAAATTCAAATCGAGGGCTGTGAGTCAATTGAATCGAACTCAGCATGACCCAAAATTCAAAAAATGGTTAAAAACAAAAACAGTAAAAAAACAAGGAAAGTCAGTATGAAACAATGGACAAAGGCATTGAGCGTTGCTGCTGCATTAATGGCGGTAAATGGCGTAGCTCAAGCGAAGCAAGTGGTATGTGTATTTGATTTGGTTGGTAAAAATGGTGATGTTTTTACCCTGATGAAAGATTATCAATTGGCGGCAAAAAACTGGGGCGCAGACATTGAGCTCCGCGTCAGTCAAAATGAAGCGGTGATTGCGGAAGATTTTAAAGCGGGTAAATGTGATGGGATCAGTGTTACTGGTATGCGTGGTCGCCAATTCAATAATTTTACCGGTTCTTTAGATGCGATTGGTGCGATTCCAGATTTGAAATTGGCCGTAAAAGTTATGCAAGGTCTTGCAAGTCCAACATTTGCTAAGAGCATGGTCAATAGTAAATATGAAGTGGCAGGTGTGATACCTGTTGGTGATGCCTACCTGTTGGTGAATGATCGTAGTATCAATACTGTCGCTAAAGCCGCAGGTAAAAAAATTGCGGTGCTTGATTATGATGAAGCGCAGAAAATTATGGTGCAGCAGGTCGGGGCTCAAGCGGTCAGTGCCGATGTAACCAATTTTGGCGCTAAATTTAACAATGGTCAGGTGGATATTATTGGTGCTCCTGCAGCTGTGTTCAAACCATTAGAATTACACAAAGGTTTAGGCAGCAAAGGCGCAATCGTCAATTATCCAATTTTACAAGTCACGGGAAATATCATTATTCGCCCAGATAAATTCCCAGCAGGTTATGGGCAAAAATCACGTGATTGGGTCAAAACACAATTACCTCGTGCATTCACGATTTTAGGCAAAATGAAGTCAGAAATTCCAGCTAAATATTGGATGGATGTTCCCACTGCAGACAAAGCTGGTTATCAAAAAATGATGCGTGAAGCGCGTATTGATTTGACTAAACGTGGTATCTACGACAAGCGAATGATGAAATTATTATGGCAATTCCGCTGTAAACAAGACCCGAAAAACTTCGAATGCGCATTACAGGAAGAAAACTATAAATAAGTTTTAAATGAATCTTGAGAAAAATACTCTGATTTAACTTTAAACTGTGAAGACTGACCATATATTGAGTATGTTATACTTGAAATATGGTCTTTTCTTTTTAAAGACACCCCAATGACTCAGAGGAATCCATCATGAATGCTCAAGCACTTGTGCTGACTGACAATGCTGCCAATAAAGTACGCCAATTGCGTGACAGTGAAGGTAATCAAGACCTCATGTTACGTGTATATGTGACTGGTGGTGGTTGTTCAGGTTTCTCATATGGATTTAATTTTGCAGAAAGCCAAAACGAAGATGATGCTGAATTTATCAATGAAGACGTGAAAATGTTGGTGGATTCACTTAGCTATCAATATTTAGTTGGTTCAACAGTCGACTATATTGAAGGTCTTGAAGGTTCTCGTTTTGTGGTACAAAACCCGAATGCGACAACCACGTGTGGATGTGGATCTTCATTCTCGATCTAATCACGATGATGAATTGAGCCATAAAAAAGCCCTCATTTTGAGGGCTTTTTTAATGTTTAAAATCGATATTAGGCTTCAAATTTAAGCGCTTCTAATAGATCTAAAATTACGGTAGTCACGTCTTGAGTCAATTGATAATTATTAAAAATTTCATATGCCGTAATGGTGACATCGGTATCACTCGGAAGCAGGCGTTGTTCTTCTTCGATGAGGTCACGGATCGGCAATAGGGTTTGTTTGACCTGTAAATGCAAGACATCTTTAAACTCAAGATTTTCGTCTTCGAGTTCAATGAGTTGCTCATTAAAAAATGGTAAAAGTACCGCATGGAGATAAGGTTGAATTTCGGTAATATCAAAAAGCTCAATATCACGGGTTTGTTCAATCGTGCTGATGTGGTCATTCACTTCAATTAAGATATGGTAGTAACTCACATTGCTCTCCACGGAAGATGTCATTGATATAAGGGGATTATTGCAGATCAACAATAACATGAAATGCTGATTTTTGTTGGTGAATCCTGCAATATCCTTATAAATTGTATGGTTTTTTATGCTCAGGGCACACTAGCGATAATACAGTAAGCTTTGGTCTGCTGGCATCAGTTTAAAGTTTTCTAATTGTTGCGCGCCCAAGATTGGGTACATTAATGCAGTAGGGTCATTATGGTGAGATAAGCCGAGAGCATGTCCGAGTTCGTGGGCAAGGGTGAGGCGTAAATCATCTTCGGCATCAAATTGATAAATCTGAATCTGATCTCCCATAAAGACACCTTTATGAAACTCTCTTGCAGGAAAGCGCTGACTGGCTTGTATCAAGCTTGCATTATATTGATCGATTTGCTGGTTATAGCTTGAGACTTGTTGATTAAATTGATCATTTTGCTGATTAAATCGATCTATTTCTTGGTCTAATTGCATTGCTTGTGCTTTGACTTGCGCAAGTTCTCTTTCAACGCGTTGCATATTGGGGCCTTGCGCATGCTCGATTCGGCTCCAACTCATACGTTCTTGCGACAGCTGTGCGATTTCCGCACGGATCATGGCTTGTTTTGATCGGAGCTGTTGCTCATTCATCTCCAGACCTTTTCTCGAATTTGCTAAGTTCTCGGCATATAAATCATTACGGGCTTTATCTGCGGCTAAGGTCTTTTGGACTTGCTTATAGGCATTGTATTGTTCTTGGCGATCATCATAAATTAGATGGATTGCCAGTTGTGCATTTGGGTCATAGATAAATAACGGTTTGAGTGTTCCTTTATGCCATATCTCTGCGGCTTCTTGGCTAAGTTGAATGACTTGTTGCTGGCTTAATCCAAAACGCGGATCGACATCAGCAACCCGATAACGCAGTCGGGTATCGAGAGGGTGTAAAAGTCGATCTGAAATTGAATTAAATTTCAGTTGAGGATGCTGCTTGGTTTGAAAGATCCACCAAGTACTCAAAACGATGACAACAATAATTAAAATCAAACGCATAGCGTCGCAAAACTTGATTATTTTGCATTAATTTAACTGAAATTTAGTGCTATGCAAATCTAAGTTTAGACAGATTGGCAGTCGAGATGAATGTGGCTGTTTGAGCTTAAGCGTGTTATTTGAATATTGCCTGATGCAGATAAAATCATCCACAAAAAAAACCGCGCTTTCGCGCGGTCTTTTTGAGCTTTGAAAAACTCAGTTAAAGCGACAAATTATTTTTTGTCATCTTTTACTTCAGTGAACTCAGCATCTACAACGCCGTCATCTGCTTTTTGAGCTTGACCTTCAGCGCCTTGGAAAGCGTTAGGATCAAAACCTTCAGCACCGCCTTGACCTTGTGCAGCTTCATAAGCACGTTGAGTGATCGGCATAATGATGTTTTGAAGTGCTTCAGTTTTCGCTTTGATTGCATCTACATCGTTTTCTTTAGTCGCTGCTTCAAGCTCAGCTACAGCAGCATCGATTGCAGATTTCTCATCAGCAGTTACCTGTTCGCCAAGATCTTTTACTGCTTTTTGAGCAGAAGAAACAAGTGCATCAGCTTCGTTACGTGCTTTCGCTAATTCTTCAAATTTACGATCTTCTTCAGCATTCGCTTCAGCATCTTTGATCATCGCTTCAATTTCAGCATCGCTCAAACCAGAGTTAGCTTTAATTTGAATTGATTGCTCTTTACCTGTGCTCTTATCTTTTGCAGATACTTTCAAGATACCATCAGCGTTGATGTCAAATGATACTTCAATTTGTGGTACACCACGTGGAGCAGGTGGAATATCGCCCAATTGGAAGTTACCCAACAATTTGTTTTGTTGAGCCATTTTACGTTCACCTTGGTAAACTGAAATGTCTACAGCTGGTTGGTTGTCTGCAGCAGTTGAGAACACTTGAGATTTCTTCGCAGGAATCGTGGTGTTTTTCTCAATGATCGCTGTTAACACGCCACCCATTGTTTCAATACCAAGTGTAAGCGGAGTTACGTCAAGAAGAAGTACGTCAGTTTTATCACCTGAAAGTACTGCACCTTGAATCGCAGCACCCATCGCTACAGCTTCATCTGGGTTCACGTCTTTACGTGGCTCACGGCCGAAGAACTCTTGTACTTTTTGTTGTACAAGTGGCATACGAGACTGACCACCCACCAAGATTACGTCAGAGATGTCAGAGGTTGAAAGACCTGCATCTTTAAGTGCAATCTTACATGGTTCAATTGTACGAGCAACCAATTCAGCAACTAAACCTTCAAGTTTAGAGCGAGTCACGTTGATCACTAAGTGTTTAGGACCAGTCGCATCTGCTGTGATGTATGGAAGGTTGATTTCTGTTGCATTCGAAGAAGAAAGCTCGATTTTTGCTTTTTCAGCAGCTTCTTTTAAACGTTGAAGTGCAAGCGGATCTTGTTTCAAGTTTACGCTTTGTTCTTTCTTGAACTCTTCAACCAAGTATTCAATTAATGCATTATCGAAGTCTTCACCACCAAGGAATGTATCACCGTTTGTAGACAATACTTCGATTTGTTGGTCGCCATCAAGGTCAGCGATTTCAATGATTGATACGTCGAAAGTACCACCACCTAAGTCGTAAACCGCAACTTTACGGTCGCCTTCTTTTTTGTCCATACCGAACGCAAGTGCAGCAGCTGTTGGTTCGTTGATGATACGTTTAACATCTAAACCAGCAATTTTACCTGCATCTTTAGTCGCTTGACGTTGAGCATCGTTAAAGTACGCAGGAACAGTAATTACCGCTTCAGTTACTGTTTCACCAAGGTAGTCTTCAGCTGTTTTTTTCATCTTTTTCAAGATTTCAGCAGAGATTTGTTGTGGTGCAAGTTTCTTGTCATTTACATCAACCCAAGCATCGCCATTGTCAGCTTTGATGATTTTGTAAGGTACAAGGCCGATATCTTTTTGCACAGCTTGGTCTTGGTACTTACGACCGATCAAACGTTTGATTGCAAATAATGTGTTTTTAGGGTTAGTCACTGCTTGACGCTTAGCAGATTGACCGACAAGGATCTCGCCATCTTTATACGCAATAATAGATGGAGTTGTACGAGCGCCTTCAGCGTTGTCGATTACTTTTACTTTGTCGCCTTCAAGTACTGCTACGCAAGAGTTTGTAGTACCTAAGTCAATACCAATGATTTTCGCCATTTGGATGTTTCCTCTAAAATTCTTTTATTCCCAAACTCTTCCCTTTCTCAAAGGGAAATAAAAAGGGATTTACTTGTTATCCGATATGAGAGCCAATCAAAAATTTTCAAGTAATATTAGTTAAAATTTTTAATTCGTCTCAGAAAATTTGGGTTTATGCACCAACCATAACCATAGCTGGACGTAATAGACGACCGTTTAAGCTATAGCCTTTTTGCAATACTGTCCCGATTTCATTCGATTTGGCATTTGGATCGATGCCCACAGCTTGGTGAAGATCTGCATTGAAACCATTTGCAGTATCCACAGCAACCACACCAAATTTTTCTAAAGTGCTGAGCAATGATTTCAGTGTAAGTTCTACACCTTCAGATAAACCTGATTTTTCATCACCTGCCGCAGCAATCGCGCGTTCAAGGTTATCAACTGACTCAAGCAATTGTTTTGCAAATTTTTCCAGCACAGTATCTTTATGCTTTTCAGATTCGCGTTGAATGCGTTCTACACTTTTTTGCGCTTCATATACGGCATTTGCAGTACGTGCTTTTTCAAGTTTTAAGCTTTCTTCTAAATTGGTGATTTGTGCTTGTAAATCTTCAACTGAAACTTCAGCTTGCTCGTTTTCAGCTTGAGTTTGCTGTTCTGCTTGCTCTTGTTGAAGATCTTGAGCGTCTTGGTTTTGCTCAGTCGCCATTGATTTACTCCGTTTAAATGGGTTCTTAAACATGTTCAGTCCTTATAGCTGTGCGTTCAAACGACATCGATGCGTAACTGCCATGCGTTTTGAATTCATGATTAATAAAAGAAATCGGGGCAGGGGATAAAAATTCAAGCGAAGTCAGCGATTAAATGCAGTTTTTTATTCAAATAAATGGTTTTTCAGCAAAATATCGACTGCAAAATTAAATTCTATGAAAATATAAATTATTGATTTGAATGTATAATCATATTTTGATCGGATTTATAGATTTTCATCATAAATTTTAACGGTTTCTCTTTGTGCCTGAAAATTTGCATAATTTATCTATCGGAAGTGACCATATCCACTGGAGAGAGGGATATGGTGACTACCTCTAGATTTTAGAAACACTTTTCCATGCTGATTTCCCAAGAATCAGCATTTTTTTTGCCTCAAAAATAGTGGTTAATATTTATACATAAAAACTCTTAGTATCAGTTTTATTAAATATTTCACAAAAAATGATCAGCACAGTATTCTTTGTTTCAGATTCTATCGCTGTAGTTTCCGAATTTATTTCGAATGTGTTTTTTATGGCCTGCTTCTCTCATAAGCAGGCTTTTTTTTGCATGAAATTTATAAAAACAGCCACTTAAGTAACTGAGCTGCAAGTTTTGTTGGTCTTTGTTGTATTCAAAAGCTCTGATCACGCTTTATTTAAAACTATTTATATTTATTTTATTAATAAAAAACAAAGCACTTGAGTTAAATAAATGATGTAAAGCCTCAAAATGAATGAAAACTGCCTGATTAATAAAACGTTTCATAAGCTGTACCGTGCCTCGTACAAAGTACAACTTAGAAGGTGGGAACTTCACAGAATTATTTTCCATTATGACTCGGGCAAAGTTGAGCTTTGCTTTTAATGATTCAATGAAGGAAATAATGAAGATGAAAAAAATTGGTTTATTCGCTGTTGCAGTTTTAGGTTTTGGTTTAGCTGCGGTAGGTTGTACGTCTCAAGAAACTGTAGAATCTCCAGAAACCGCACAAGTAACGTCTGCAACTGAAGCATCTGTAACGACAGAGCAATCGGGTGCTGTGGTTCAAGCAGATCCATCAGCTCAAGGTGCTGAAGTTCAATCTGCGCCTGCACCGCAACCTACAGTTCAGCAATAAGATTGTTTAATGCTCTCTGACCTGTAACAACAGGCAGTCAAGAATAGACAGAAGATAGGATGCCTCTTCTGTCTATTTTTTTTCTATTGCTTTTTTTACCTTTTCTATTTTTAGTGAATGAAAAAAAAGCCCATCATGTAGATGAGCTTTTTACTTTTAACCGATCTGCAAAAACAACAATTAACGGCGATTTTCCCACGCGCGACGACGTTCTTCAGCCGCTTTACGTTGTTGATCTGATGCCTTTCTTAAATCTTGAATATTTTTTTTGCGCTCTTGCTCAATTTGTTTTCTACGATCTTGACTGGCTTTACGGCGCTGTTCTTCTAAGCGCTGACGCTCTTTGCTGACTTTTTGACGATCTTGTTCAGCACGTTTACGACGTTCAGCTTCAGAGTATTTACGCTGTTGTTCTAGACGTTGACGTTCGAGTTCGTTTTTACGACGATCCCACTCTTGTTGATTTTTACGATTTTGTTCCCAGTTACGCTGGTCAAGTTGCTGCTTTCTACGTTCGAGCTCTAAACGATTACGTTGTTGTTGCTGACGTTCCCATGTACGGCGGTCTTGTTCATAACGACTGTCATAACGGCGATCATAACGATTGTCATAGCGTCGATCATTATGATCATAACGGCGGTCATAACGTTGATCATAACGTCCATCGTAGTAACCATCTTCAGGGAATGCTACGCAGCCTACAGCCAAAAAAGCAGTCGCAAAAGACAGAAGGATGATCTTTTTAGCCATGGTGAGTATCCTTTATCGAGAATGGGTTAGCATAATCAACCCATAAAACTTGGGTAAATTGTCAATGACAACTCTATAAAAGAAGATTAGCTTAACTAGGTCTGTACTATGTATGTCGATGTTGAGACTTATATGTGAATATGGTCACATTTGACCTAGATCATGTAGAAAGTATGAAGAGCATAATTCGAAGGATAGAGCATGTTTGCATTGAATGAATCACTTAAAAATATGAAAGATAAAGGCCAAGGTACGGCTGCTCGGTTACTTGATCGTCTTCCTAACTTTGCCAAAGAAAGCCTCGCAAAACGTCTCGATTATCCGTTTATTTTTCCAGAATTAGATCCGCTGGTGAAATGCATGATGGCGGCTCAACTCAAGCAAGGTAAGTCAGGCTTTGTGACCGAAGACTATGTGAAGTCTCGTAAATTATTTGATTTACAGATGGAGTCGATCAAGACCAAGCCGACCTTTGTGAAACAAGTGCAAGATATACGTCTACCTTTACAAAGTGCAACGCTGTTTGCGCGTCATTATCATCCTGCTCCAAATAAAAAATTACCGATGATCGTGTTCTATCACGGTGGTGGTTTTGTGGTGGGTGGTTTAGACACGCATGATGAAGTTTGTCGTTTATTGGCCGTGCATGCTAATGCACAAGTTTTGAGTATTGATTATCCTCTAACACCAGAGGCCAGCCCAGCTCAATTAATGCAAAGCTGTGAAGATGCCTTGGCTTGGACTTATCAAAATAGTCGTCAGTTTAAAATTCTAAAAAATCGAATTGCGGTGGCAGGGGATAGTGCAGGCGGCAATATTGCTACCGCAGTTGCGCAGCGCAGTGCTCAGAAAGTTTTTGCCCCGCAAGCTCAGCTATTAATTTACCCAGTAGTGGATTTCAAGAGTCGCCACCCATCTTTCTATGCTTATAAAGATGGTCTAGTTTTGACTGAAAAAGATATTGATGTCGTAACTGCTTTATATGCGGAACAGCATGCAGTGGCCTTGGATGATCCATTAATTTCACCGACCTATGGAAAATTGGCAGGTATCGCACCCGCGTATATCGTGACGGCAGGGCATGATGTTTTACATGACGAAGGTGAAATTTATTCGCATAAACTCCGTCAGCAAGGGGTGAAAGTGTTTTATCAAGAATATACCGATCAAACCCATGGCTTTATTAACTTAACCCCGGTTTCGCACCGAGCTAAAAAATACGTGATTGAGATCAGTACGAAGTTCCGTAAATTTTGGGATAAACGTAGCTAATCATTCCTTTATATAAAATAAACCCAGTGTTTCACGTGAAACACTGGGTTTTTATTTATTGGGTTATTTATCTTGGATTTTTGCAGCAGGAAAAACGAGGCTAAATTCTGGGACATAAAAGCTTTGCAATAATCGTGCTTCAGAAAAATTTGGAAAAATGTCCTGTGTGTTTTGCCATTCTACCTGTTTCAGTTTAGATAGCCGTCCGCGAAACTTCGGTGAAAATTGATAGCGCTTACCTTCCCACGCTTGTCTGATTTGCAACATCGCTGCAGGGATATGATGACTATTAATATAGAAAGAACGCTGTAAACGTGATTTTTTTAAACGGATCTGCATCTTTTGTTGTTCAACTTCTATAGTACAGACCACTTCATTGTCATGTTGTTGCCATTCAAACTTTGCCAACTCTTTAGGAATACCCCAGAGTTTTTGGCCATGAATGACAGAGATATCTGTCGAAACATAAATCTTAGGTATCGAACTTAACCTTTTCTTACTCCATAAAGGGTGATCTAAAATCAGCAATTCGTCATAAGGACCTACAGGCGAATCATGATATCGGACCAATAACACCTGAACCACACGACCCAAAGGTGATGTCGCTAAACGGAACATCTGCGCTTGTTGGATAAAACTCGGAGAGATCCAATAATTCAAAATAAAAGCATCGCCACGCAGTTGCCAAGGCGGTAAATGTGTCAATGCAGTGTCCGACGGTATTATTTGCGTCATCATTGTTCTCGTTTTAATAATGGCAGAATAATTACTTTTTAATCATCAAAGACTAATATACAGTCAATAACAAGTACGAGATCAATCAGAAGAGTTAGCAAATGTTAAAACAGATTTTATTTACTGTAGCACTTGGATGTGTGAGCTTAAGCAGTTTTGCTGCCAATACTATTGTCGAAATGAAAACCTCTCAAGGCAATATTGAAATTGAACTATTCAATGACAAGGCTCCTATCTCAGCTAAAAACTTTGAAAGCTATGCAAAAGAAAAATTTTATAACGGTACGATCTTTCATCGCGTGATACCTGGATTTATGGTTCAGGGTGGGGGCATGGATGTCAAAATGCAGGAGAAGCCAACAAAAGCAGCGATTAAGAATGAATCTAGTAATGGCTTGAGCAATAAGCGCGGCACATTGGCAATGGCACGGATGAATCATCCCGATTCAGCAAGTAGTCAGTTCTTTATTAATGTTGCAGACAATGACTTCCTCAATAAAAGTGCAATGAATGCGGGATATGCTGTTTTTGGTAAGGTCACTAAAGGTATGGATATCGTCGATAAAATCGTAAAAGTTCCAACTGCGAACTATGGAATGCACCAAAATGTCCCTGTAAACCCAGTGGTTATACAGAGTGTGGTGATTAAAGCAGCACCTGTAAAAAACTAAGCACGCAAAATAGGAAAAATATTTACATGATATTTGTAATAAATATCATGTATTTATGTGAATAAAGTGTGTTTTTTGAACCATAATGGTGCATAAAAATAAAACACTCGTGTTCTTTGTGAGTGAAAAGCACTTGCACGTGTAAGAAATTGCCCTATAATGAGCACCATACCGACGAGATAGACGGAAACGAACGAAACGCGAAGCGTTGAGTTGTTGAGTTTATCGAAGTCCAGCTTCTAGCATTGACGAGATGTTAGAAAGATCATTAAGAGATTATGAAGAACAACTTGTGTGGATTTTTACTAGTTGATTGATCGAAATTATTTTCATTGATTGATGGTAGAAATTACTCGAAGTTTATTTGAGCAAATTTTTGTCAGTAATT
>NZ_VPDC01000021.1:0-62617 GCF_013417875.1 Acinetobacter sp. YH12219 | reverse complement strand
ATAGCAAGAGTGAACCACCTGATCCCTTCCCGAACTCAGAAGTGAAACCTCTTAGCGCTGATGGTAGTGTGGGGTTACCCATGTGAGAGTAAGTCATCGCCAGCTCATTATTCGAAACACCCCCTGACTAGTGCAGGGGGTGTTTTTTTATGCGTGATGAAAAGGGAAGAAAAAAATAATAAGAAAAGCAGAAGAAAAAACAGGGAAATGATAGATATTTAAAAAGAATAAGGCCGATCAACAATAAACTCGTCTAGAACTCTTTTATATCATTTAAAATGTTTTGCTAATGAAAATGTGTAATAAATCAATATAATAAAATCGTTTGTCTCTTTAATAATATATAGGGTATTTAAGATGTTTTTAAAAAAATTATTAGCTACAGTTTTATTTGCATTTGTTTCTTTCAATACTACAGCCGGTGTGTATCAGGGTAAACTAAGTGAATGTTTGGTAAATAAAATTTCAGCAAAAGAGAGTCAGAACTTAACAGCTTGGATTTATTTGGCATTTTCAGCACATCCAGAAATTTCTAAATATAGTAAAGTAACGCCAGTTGAGATACAAAAAATTGATAAAAATATGGCTATTCTATTTCAAGATTTATTTACTAAACGTTGTAATGCTGAAATCAAAGCTGTTACAGAAAATGAAGGAACAAATGCTCTAGGTAAAGCATTTGAACTATTGGGAAATCGTGCAGCTGAAAATCTGATGAAAAATCCAATTGTTGAAAAACGTATTGCATCATTTGCGCAATATTTTGATGAAGATAAAATGCGTCAATCTATGAAATAATTGAAGAGATTAGACCTAACAAAATTTATCCTCTTAAGCTTAGTTAGGTCTATATGGTTAAATAAAAGATTAAATTTTTAGAAATTATAAGGAACTTTTTAAATTATTTTGATGTTCTTTAACTTGTTTTGCATAACGTTTGCCTTGTTTTTTCATTTTTCGATTGGTGTTATAAGCAGTAGGTCCGACATTATAGTAGGCTAAAGCTTTTGGAATACTACCTGCCGCATTTTTATATTTAGTTAAAATAAATGACCCACAATTAATATTGGTTAATTCGTCATATAAATCCCCAGGGCATGTTGCTTGCCAATAACGTGGCATCACCTGAGTTAAACCGACTGCACCTGCAGGAGAACTGACATAAGGGCGGAAAGTTGATTCTTGGCGAATAACGGCAGCCAGTAGTAAAGGATCTAAGTTGTATTGATCGGCAGTTTGCACAATGTAGGGTGACACTCGATTTGCAGTTTCAGGATTGACTGAATAGGCCTTTTGGATCCCTGATGAAAGTTTAACTGCACGTTTTTCTACAGAGCCACCACCTAGTGATGAACATCCAGAAATCAGGGTTACAGATATAATAACAGTTGAAAACTTTAAGTTGTGAGCGTTTAGGAGCGACGAAAGACGAGTTGAAAGGCGAGTTTTATTCAGTACATTCTGCATTTATATTCACTTTAAAATAATCATGGCTAAGTGTAATTTCTAAAGCGATATTATGAACTGGAGACTTAGAGGTCAATATTTTCTTAAGATGCTCTGTACAGTGAAATTGTAAGAATTGATGGAAATGTACTCAAATTACATGATTTTTTAAGTGAAGAGAGAAAAACAGATCGTGTTAATTGAGTCAGTATTTCTCTCTTTACATTCTTACTTAAGATTGTGGGGCATTCAAATCCCGAGAACTTTAGTTATAAAAAACTAGAATATCCACTCATTAAATATCCCTATTTGGAAAAGCTATAACTCTTTTCAGAGGTATTAGTGGAATCTGAGTTTAAAGCGTTTTAAGCATCCAAATTTCGCATGCTTGGCTATGACCTGTATTGCCCTTGGGAGCTTGTAAATGTTGAAATCCTACTTTTTCATAGAGTTTTACCGCTTGTCCAAGTGTATGTGTAGTTTCTAAATAACACGCTTTAAAATTATGATCTTTGGCGAATTGAAAACAAAGTTCTAAAATATCTTTGGCTAAGCCATGACCACGTAATTCAGGCATAAAATACATTTTTTGGATTTCTAAAATGCTTGAGTCTCCAGCTAAAGGAGAAAGGCCGCCACCACCTAAAATTGTACCGTGTGGATTTTCAATAACCCAATATTGTGCATTTGCTTGTGCATAAACGTGATATAAATCATCTAAAATTGGATCTGCAACAGCAAATCCTGACTCTGGCGCTAATCCAAATTCTTTGGAAACTGTGCGAATGACATTGGCAATGCTTACATTGTCTTCAAGTTGAAGTGGTCGGATCTGAAACATAATCATCGAAAAACAAAAAGATGGATTGTTTATAGACTGATCCTATAAAAAAATCCATCTCTAAGTTTAAAATTACTCAAGCAAAAAATTACTTTAATTCGCTTGAACTTTTACCCAGTTCACGACGTGCAACGATTAATTGTTGAATTTGCTGTGTGCCTTCAAATATATCGAGGATTTTTGAATCACGTGCCCATTTTTCTAATAATTCATCTTCGCTATAGCCGACAGCCGCTGCGAGTTCTACACACTTTAACGTGATTTCATTACCTACACGGCCTGCTTTTGCTTTAGCGATGGATGCTTCACGTGAGTTTGGTTTTTTGTTGTCGGCCATCCATGCGGCTTTGAGCATGAGGAGACGTGCTGCTTCCCAGTCTGCTTCCATTCGATATATTTGTGCAGCAATATTCGAGCTTTGTAAGATCGGTGTTGAATACTGCTCATCTAATTCATCTTTAAAGATTTCTTTAATTCGCTCTAAAGATGCCTTGGCACAGCCAATAGCCATCGCGGCAACGAGTGGGCGAGTATTATCAAAAGTTTCCATAACCCCAGCAAAACCCTTTGCTACATCAATTTCAGCATTGCCTAATAAGTTTGCAGCAGGGACACGACAATCTACAAAACTAATGGCAGCAGTATCAGAGGCTTTAATACCTAATTTATGTTCTAGGCGTTCTACAGTCATGCCCGGCGTACCTTTTTCAACAACAAAGGATTTAATCGCTGCACGGCCTAATTTTTTATCTAGCGTTGCCCAAACAACTACTGAATCAGCACGTTCGCCTGAGGTGACAAAGATTTTTTCACCATTGAGGATGTATTCATCACCATCTTTCGTCGCTGTTGTCCGAATAGCTGCAGAATCAGAGCCGCAATTTGGTTCTGTAATGGCCATAGCGGCCCAATTTCCTTTTAAGCGTTCTAGTTGCTCATCATTGGCTACTGCTGCAATAGCCGAGTTTCCAAGCCCTTGGCGAGGCATACTGAGTAACAGGCCTGTATCTCCATAGCACATTTCGATGATACTGAGGGCTGTTGACATATTGACACCGTTTTTATTACCAGTGTCTGTGTCGCCACGTTTATTGACGGCGGCACCTGCATTCATGCCATCACCGCCATCATTCATACCGTCAACGAGGGAAGATAACATGTCTAATTCTTTTGGATAGGCGTGTTCGGCTTTGTCATATTTACGTGAAATAGGGCGTAGAACATTTAAAGCGACTTCATGGGCTTGGTCGATCAGCAATTTAAATTTTTTCGGATTTTGTAAGTTCATGGACATTTCCTTGTTTTTATTTTGCTGAATTATGCATGTAAGCCAGATTGAAGAATCGCTGTGGCACGTAAGTCTCGATACCAACGTTCTACGGGATGTTCTTTGGTAAAGCCGTGACCACCTAATATTTGCACGCCATCAGTCCCAATTTTCATTGACTTTTCAGCACATAGCACGCGAGCTAAATAGGCTTCACGATGAAAAGGCTTGCCGGCTTCGGCTAGGCTTGCTGCATTGAGGATGAGCATATGCATGGCATCAATTTCGATTGCCATATCTGCAATCATAAAAGCCACACTTTGACGATGTGAAATTGGCTCTCCAAAAGCTGTACGTTCGTTTGCATATTGAATGCAATATTTTTTGACTGCAGTTGCGGTACCAACAGCCATGGCACACCACATTAAATTGCCAAGATCGATAAATGAGGTATAATTGAAATCTTGATCGCCTAAGCGTTGGGCAGGGGTCTGATCAAATTTTAAAGTTACCGTTTCAGTGGCTTTTAAACCCATAGCTGGTGTTTTTTTAGCGCTAATGCTCTGGTCACGTTGCACAATAAAAACTTCAGGCTGCCCATTCAGCATGGCACTCACCAAGAGCACATCTGCCTGTTCACCTAAAAGGACTAAGGTTTTCTCCCCACTGATTTTATACTGCTGGCCGTCAGCAATTGCCTGAGTTTTAAGTTGATAGGGATTAAATGCCGCCGTTGCCTCTTGAACTGCAAAGCTTGCACGTAGGGCTGAATCATCTGCAAATGCCGCTAAGTAGGTTGCTTGAACAGATTCGGAACCCCATTGGGTGATGGCATTGATACAGCTAAATGTCGACAGTAAACCTGCTGTTAAACTAAAGTCACCTTCAGCCAATTGTTCAGCAATTAAGATATTGCTAATGATATTTGTTTCTGCCGCGACGCCACCCAAATCTTCAGGTAAGGCATAATAATTTAGACCTAGATCTTGGATATGTTGCCATAACGCTTCAGGAAATCTTTCCTCTTGATCGGCTTGATGAGCAAGTGGATACAAGACTTCTGTGGCAAACTGCTGCATCGCATCAGCAGTCATTTGTTGTTCTTCAGTCAGGTTTAAATCAAATAATGATTTTTGTTGATTAGGCAAACGTTGCTTATGCACATCTTTGTTGGTCTGAAATACTTTTTGCGTTTGGCTCAAGGTTTTAAAACCAGCTTTTGAGCTCTGATACAAAGATTTTTCAACAAATTTGCGCAGTTTAAACTGATCGAGTACATCACTTCCGGCAATTTTAGTTAAAAGTGAGAGTCCAAATCCTTGTGCCTTGTTTACCATATTGGTCATTGTTGTTTTCCATTTGCGTTGTTCTTATTTAATGCTGACATGCCAAAGATAGAAAAACCATGTCATAAATGACATGCATGATTGTCAAAGATAAACGGCGAGATTAGGTGGGATTTGATAGCTAAATAATTAATTAAGAATAGAAAAGTAAAAAGGCTTAAAAGGATTTTTATTTTAAAATTGACTTGGCTGACATTTGAGTCAGCCAAGTCTTGAAGTGTGCATTGAGTGATTATTGATATTTTTGAATCATACGACGAACATTGGTTTTCGCTTCAATGACGGTCATAAAGGTATATGCACCGATAAATTTACGGCTGATAAACATAAACTCTTTAGGTGGAACTGAGAAGTAGCGAGATGCCATCGATTTTGAAGCTTGTTGCATTACACGGCTATGTAATTGGCTTTTTTTCCAGTCATAGCGTTGTTGTTCGTCCATAACACCAGCAGGGATGTTTGGGTTATTTTCAGTGCTACTAAATGCCTCTGTTGCTAACAGAAAGACTTTGGCCATATCGGGTTTAATACTTTGTGGAATACCATCAAAGAACTCATAACCTGTCATCGCTTTGACCATTTGCTCAGCGCTATGGTGATAACCCGCGGTAATCAAATTACGTGCAACGCCTAATAGATGCTCATCGAACTGACGGATTGCACCAAAGTCGAGGAGTACGATTTTATCTGGTACATCCGCACCATTGCCCAAACGCACCAAATAGTTTCCGAAGTTAGGGTCGGTTTGCATTTCACCCCATTCAAAAATTTCACGTACGGCAATCTCAAGTGATGCTTCACCTAAGGCATTGCGACGCTCTTGAGGAAGTGACAGCATTACTGGGCTGTTAATCGGTACACCACGTTCAAAAGTCATACACAGCACTTGAGGTGTTGAATAACCATCAATGATTTGCGGCACGATATAGCGCGGGTCTTCTTTTAAGCGTGCAGCAAAACGGCGAGTGGTATCTGCTTCGATTTTATAATTTACTTCACGATGCATCATTTCACGAACTTCATCAAACCACTGATCAAATTCACGCGTTTGAGGAACCATTCGTGTCAGTTTGAGCATGTTTTTGAATAGATTCATATCCGAATCGATTGCATCTGCCACACCCGGATACTGGATTTTTAAAACCAGTTCTAAACCATCAGATTTGCGTTTTGCACGGTGAACCTGTGCCAGAGATGCTGTGCCAAGTGGCTCATGATCAATCACGAGATCATCAAGCTTTGAGCCAAGTTGATTTTGTAATTGGACTTTGATGGCTGGCCATGCCAATGCAACTGTTTGATTGTTCAGCGTGTTGAGGGCTTGGGTGATTTCTTCAGGCAGAAAATGTTCACCATACAACGCCATCATTTGCCCAATTTTTACAATTGAACCTTTTAATTTACCAATTTCTGCGACGAGATATTCAGCCTGATCTTTCATGGCTTTTTTACGCTTTTTCTCTTTTTCTTCTTCACTCGAAAAAATAGAAGTGGCGTTTGATGCTGCCCAACGAGTTCCCGCAAGTAGCGATGCCTTTGCGATAGATAAGCGTCGATCCATAGAAGACGTTTTCAAGTGTTTGAGCTTATCGTTCTGATCTGACATGTAAATTAAATCCTTTAATCAGCAATTCGCAGAAAAATACATTGTAGCTAATTTTAACGTTTCTTAACGTATTAAAATAGTTCAACTTACTGAATATGCAGTAAGCATTTGCAAACTTAAGCAAGATGCCACGTAGACAGGCACATTGGAAAAGAAAACTATAAACGATATTTGATTTTTACCGTATCGTTTTGCATCAATGCCGCTTTATGTTCTTCAATATGTTGATGAATAAGGTGTTGGACAGATTCGTCTTTAAATCCGGCAGCATAACCTTTGACAATAATAATGCTCGGTAAGCTAAAAAATAGGGTACGAGCGTTTTCTAAACTCGGATCAGGGAAAACTTGATGTTCGATCAGTAGTTGCTGAAAAAATGCCTTTTCATTTTGCACGTTTAAAGACTGAGTGTCTTCCCAATAGCTTTGACGCATAGCCATGAGGTTATTGTGCTTATAGCTCATTGGAGCCCCGCATTTAAAATTTAACTGTTTGTATGGGGATGATTTTAAGAAATTAAAGCTTAGGATCAAGTACAAATTGCTAAACAATTGAGCTTGAATTGGTTTTTATTCGTAATTTTTATCTATTAGGTTTTATAGCATGCTGAAGAAAAGCCTAAATTACACATTTCATTTCAGCGAATGTATCAGACCTCATATATACGGTTATGAAATGCTTTCAAGCGGTGAATAATGCCGTATTTTTATTATAAATAGCATTAAAACAAGGTATCATAGGGCGTTTAAAAAATTATGAACTGGAGACGCCTTAAGTGGATCGACCGACTATTAGCCCTGAACATTTACAGGAAGCAGCTGAAAACCTATCTACAATTCGTGATTATATCCGCTTTGGGGTAACAGCTTTACGTCAATATGATGCCCACTTAGGACAAGGTACAGAAGACTATTTTGCTGAAAGCTCAGCATTGGTTTTACAAACGTTATCTTTAGATTGGAATGCAGATGCAGAAATCTTAGATGCAAAATTATTGCCAAGTGAAGTTGCAGAATTTTTAGCATTGTTAGAACGTCGTATTAATGAAAAAGTGCCGACGTCTTATTTACTAAACTTGTCATATTTCTTTGGTAAGCCATTTTATGTCGATGAACGTGTACTGATTCCACGTTCTCCAATTGCAGAATTGATTGAAAACCGTTTTGCGCCGTATTGCTTAGGTGAAAATGGCGAAATGGGTGCTGCGGTTAATAATCTACCTGAAAATGCCAATCCAAAAACTCCTCAGCGCATTTTAGATATGTGTACGGGTTCGGGTTGTATCGCGATTGCCTTAGCTTATGCATTCCCAGACGCTGAAGTTGATGCAACAGATTTGTCTAAAGATGCACTTGAAGTGGCGCAAATTAACTGTGAACACCACAATAAACAATATCAAGTGGCATTACTCGAGTCTGATTTATTCGCCAAAATTCCAGCAGAAAATCAATATGATTTGATCGTGTCGAATCCGCCATATGTGGATGCTGAAGACATGGCAGATTTACCAGAAGAATTCCACCATGAACCTGAAATGGCGCTTGCTGCGGGTCAAGATGGTTTGGATCTTGTGCGTAAAATGTTGGCACAAGCTGCAGATTACCTGACAGAAGACGGCTTAATTGTGATCGAAGTGGGTAACTCTGAATGGGCAATGCGTCAAAACTTCAATACCGTTGATTTTTACTGGTTACAGTTCCAAAAAGGCGGTACAGGTATCTTTGCATTGACTGCTGCTCAATGCCGCGAATACCGAGATTTATTCATTCAATCTGTTCAAGCATAAGGAGTCGTTTGACATGGCAGGTAATAGTATAGGGCAACTCTTCCGTGTAACGACTTGTGGTGAATCTCATGGCGTTGGTTTGATGGCCATTGTGGATGGGGTTCCACCGGGTATTGAACTGACTGAAGCCGATTTGCAAAAGGATCTGGATCGTCGTAAGCCGGGCACATCTAAGTTTGCAACTCAGCGTAAAGAACCCGATGAAGTTGAAATTATTTCAGGCGTATTTGAAGGCAAAACGACCGGTACATCGATTGGTCTATTGATCCGTAACACAGATCAAAAATCAAAAGATTATGGCAACATCGCGCAAACCTTCCGTCCGGGTCATGCAGACTATACTTATACACATAAGTATGGTTTCCGTGATTATCGTGGTGGTGGTCGCTCGAGTGCTCGTGAAACTGCGATGCGTGTTGCTGCGGGTGCGATTGCTAAAAAATTCTTGTTTGAGAAATTCGGCATAGAAATTCGTGGTCATGTAACCCAAATTGGTACCGAAAAAGCAGAGAAATTGGACTGGAATGAAGTTCCGAATAACCCATTTTTCTGTGGTGATGCAGATGCCGTCCCACGTTTCGAAGCTCTCGTAACGTCACTTCGTGAACAAGGAACGAGCTGTGGCGCCAAACTGGAAATTATTGCGACGCAAGTGCCAGTCGGTTGGGGCGAGCCTGTATTTGATCGTTTAGATGCAGATATTGCACATGCCATGATGTCCATTAATGCTGTAAAAGGTGTGGAAATTGGTGATGGCTTTGGCGTTGCTGAGCAGTTTGGTCATGAAACCCGTGATGAGTTAACTACGGATGGTTTCTTGGCAAACCATGCTGGGGGCATCTTGGGTGGTATTTCGAGTGGTCAGGATATTCGTGTTGCGATCGCCTTGAAACCAACAGCTTCCATTACTACGCCGGGTAAAACCATTACGATTAATCGTGAAGATACTGATGTGTTGACCAAAGGTCGCCATGATCCTTGTGTTGGTGTTCGTGCAACACCAATTGCAGAGGCGATGTTGGCAATTGTGCTCATGGATCACTTCATGCGTAACCGTGCACAAAATGCAGACGTTGTTGCACCATTTGCCCCAATTGAACCCAAGTGAGGAAACAAAGCGCTGCTTTGTTTCGAACGCGGTTGGTGAGTAGCGTTAGCGAGTCACAGTGGATAAATAACAAAGCGCTGCTTTGTTCCGAACGCGGTTGGTGAGTAGCGTTAGCGAGTCACAGTGGATAAATAACAAAGCGTTGCTTTGTTTCGAACGCGGTTAGTGAATAGCTTTAGCAAGTCACAGTGGATAAATAACAAAGCGCTGCTTTGTTCCGAACGCGATTTGGTGAGTAACGTTAGCGAGTCACAGAGGATAAATAACAAAGCACTGCTTTTTGTTCCGATGCGGTTGGTGAATAGCGCTAGCGAGCTACACTGATGAGCAAATTGCATAAAAAAAGCCAGACAATTGTCTGGCTTTTTTATTTCAGTAAAATAAGCCTATGAAAATAAATAGCTAAAAAATATGAATATAAGACATGCTTTACTTGGTGATATTCAGCAGCTTGAAAGCTTAATGAATAAAGCCTATCGGGAGAATCATCCCAAGAGTTGGACCACGGAACATCATATCGTTCGAGGAAATCGAATAAATGTGTCTCAACTCAGCCAACTTTTACAAAAAAAAGATTTTCATCTATATGTGATGGAATCGGAAAATACACAGATCATGGGGTGTATTGGTATTCAAATACAGGGGATGAGCTGTGAAATTGGTCATTTTGCAATTCATCCAGATGAGCAAACTCAGGGCTTAGGAAAAAAATTATTGCAATTTGCAGAACAGCAAGCGACGTTGATTGAACCCAATGTTGAAGAATTTGTCTTGTATGTGATTGATCAGCGTTTAGAATTAATAAAATATTATCAACGACGTGGCTATAAGCTAACAGATGAAAATCAAGCCTATCCTCTTCATCTAGAGGTAGGTCAACCGATTTGTGAACTCACAATTAAGCAATTAATTAAACGAATAAAATAAAGACCATGTGATGCATTTGATCAATTAATAAAGCGAAATGAATAAAAAATCCCAAAAGAAAACATACACTAACTTTTGGGATTTTTATTTTAGACTATTTGGGTTTAAGAGTAAGCACGTAAAAATAGTCGATAGGCATCTGAAGATTTTTGGTTTTTTAACATATAGTGTGCGATTTCACCTTGGTTGGTATTCATAATCACAGCAATATTTTTTGCGTCACGGAATTGTTTAAGTACAGTATCTGGAACCATGATGGTATTGGACGAATCAATCACATTTGAATTATCTAAGCGACGATAATTTGTTTGACCTATTGCAGGATAAGACAATACTTTGCCGTCGATCACAAAAGATATTTCATTCATATCAAGCTGCTGTTGATCATAAGAATGCAGTGAAAGTGCATACTCACCTTTATTCTTTTGCTAATCAATTGCAAGTTCAGGACATTTTTGTCCAGTACAGTAATTGACCTCGAGTAATGGTTCGTTGGATTACGTTACTGTTTTCAACGGTATTCACACCTTTTAGCTTCAAGGTTCTTGTTTCAGGTTTATTTTTAGGTACGGTAATACAACCTGTGAGTAGTAGGAGTGTAAATCCTAGAACTAAATAATTTTTCATGTGTTTTTCCATGTTAGCGTTATTTTTATAAGCAATATTTATTTTGGCGCATATTCACACAGAAAAAACAAAAAAGTAAAATACATCACACTTTTCTAGTTTTGTTTGAGCACTGCTTTGATATAAGTGGTCGATATTCAAATAAAAAATATTATTAAGTGATGTAAATCTTATTTCATTGAAATTTAGATAACTTAAGTAAGATCTGTGATTTTGCGCTATCAATCTGCTCGGGATTGGTTTGTCGAGACAATTGGTCACGTGGTTTTTCGCCTAAAAAATATTTGATCCGTTCAGCATTCGCACCCGATGGATGGGGAAGTCCTGCTAAAATCTGCTGATCTTTTAAATAGCCTAAGCTGCTTACATAATTTAAAACCTCATCTACACCTTTGCCTAGCGGAATATAAATTGCGTTCGGAAGCTGTTGAATCATAGGAATAAAATAATCATCAATATGTTGTTTTAATAATTCATTTTTCAACATTGCGGGCGTTGAGCCTGCATAATTTTTTCCATTGACCAAAATACATTGCTGTAAAACCGAACACATTTGCACCATATCTTGATGATTGCTAAATAGCTCTGCAGTGGTCTGTATGCCTAATTGATTCTGTAATCCAATATGATCTAGCAGTTGAGTTAAATTTTTACGAATAGGACCACTAAAAGCACCACTATTCTTGGCAAGTTTAAGTATGTTTTCCTCAGATAATTGCTGCTCTACGCCGTCCTTCGCTGCAATTAATGCATTACGCCATTGTTGTTGGCCTGGGCAGATGCCGACGATGACCACTTTTGTATCATGATTTATGGCCTCGAATGGTGCATAAAAGCTTTGAATAGTTCCCAGAGTTTTAAGACGGAGTAAATCACTTTGAGTTAATTCTTCAATAGAATGTGTTTTGATCACAGATGCAAAGCAAGAGAAAAGGGTAGAATCCGACATAAAACTTCAATCTTTCTAGATATAAATTTCATTCAGTATTTTAAACCTTTATTTTAAAGATGAAGTATTTAGGTATAAAAAAATTGATTTTAAATTTATAACCTAATAACTTAAATCGATATAAAAATATTATTTAACAATATTGACCCAAATAGGACTTGAGATTTGGTACAAATATTGCTCATATCTAACTAAGGCAATACCAAGATGAATGCCGAATAAAAAAACGAATGGATGATTGCAGGAGAGAAGCACAGATCGTGCTCGCCGAAGGAGCAAGTTCCCCCAGGAAACTCTCAGGCAAAAGGACTGTAATCATATAAAAATCTGGAGAGAAGTAGGCTAGACCTACTCACCGAAGGGGAAGGTTCACATTGCTTCGCAAGGAACCAAAGCTCTCAGGTAACAATGACAGATGGGGCGAACATAGGAAATATAATTTCCAAGGAGCCTATATGTGTCATATTGTTGTGATTGGTGCAGGTATTACTGGGGTAACGACAGCTTACGAACTCGGATTACTCGGTTATCGTGTCACTGTGGTCGATAAACATCTTTATCCTGCGATGGAAACGTCGTTTGCCAATGGTGGACAATTATCAGCGTGTAATGCTGAAGTCTGGAACCAAAAAGCAACGGTGGTGAAAGGCATTAAATGGATGTCACAAAAAACCGCGCCATTATTATTAAATCCAAGTTTTAATCTACACAAATATTCATGGCTCTTTGAGTTTATGGGGCATATTAAAGATTACCGTGAAAATACTCACGAGACCGTCCGTCTCGCCTTGATGGCACGTCAGCGTTTATTTGAAATAGCTGAGCATGAAAACTTACAGTTTGATTTAGAAAAACGCGGCATTTTACATTTCTTTCATAATCAACATGATTATGAGGTGGCGACTCAAGTTAATCATATGCTCTGTGAGGGTGGCTTAGAGCGTCATCCTGTGACATTAGCTGAAATCCGTGACATTGAGCCTAGTCTGACAGGTGAATACTATGGTGGATTTTATTGCCCAGGGGATGCCACGGGCGACATCCATAAATTTACGACGCAGCTTGCCAAAGCAACAGAACGCTTTGATGTGAAATATATGTGGGGTTTTGAGGTGACTGACTTTGAGCATCATACAAAAGGTGTCAATGTTCGATTAAAAGCCAGTGATGAAAATATGGAAAATCCTGATGCAGATAGCATACTTGAGGCAGATGCTGTAGTGGTCTGTGGTGGCGTAGGTAGTTATGAACTTGCACATAAACTCGGTGATCGCGTAAATGTCTATCCAGTCAAAGGATATTCAATCACCATTAATTTAAATGATGAACAAAGTCAGGCCAATGCGCCTTGGGTAAGTCTGTTGGATGAAAGTGCCAAAATTGTGACTTCACGCTTAGGTGCAAATCGACTCCGTGTTGCAGGTACGGCAGAGTTTAATGGCTATAACCGAGATATTCGTGCCGATCGCATTCAGCCTTTAATTGATTGGTCAAATCGTAACTTTAATCTCTCTACAGAACATGTGGTGCCATGGGCGGGTTTACGACCAATGATGCCCAATATGATGCCTGTAGTGCATGCAGGTAAGCGTGATCATATATTCTATAATACAGGGCATGGTCACCTTGGATGGACTTTATCTGCGGCAACAGCTGCAATGATCAGCCAGCAAGTGCAGCAAACACATCCGATTTTAACTGACATATTGTAGACATCAAAAAAGCCTCAATGTTGAGGCTTTTTTGTATTTTTCTAAGTCATTCGAATTTGATCTTAATCATATAAACGATAAATCCCTGCAAAACGTTCACAGCCTTTTTGTTCGGTTTTTACTGAGAGTAAGGCCTTACTGTAATTGAACTGATATTTGCAGTCGTGTTCATTATCGGTGATTTGATTTTTTTGTTCGGGTGTTGTGTAAGCTAAAAATGGAATGGTTTGTGTTTCAACTCGATTGTTCGGATTACGATAGGCAATGCCTTCGATTTTGATGCTGTCTTTGCCCAGTTGATGCACTTTTAAATGTACAGGTGATGTCGCAAAATGGCCATTTTCAAATTTAAGATAATGCTGCGTTAAACTTTGGTTCATTGAGGTATAAATATTCAAATCTTCATAGCGAAGCTCGAATTGTTGTTTAAAACACTCCAAGTTTTTGCATTGCTGAACTCGGCTGTACCATAATTTTTGCGTATCTATCAGCAAGCGTATTGGGGCATCGGTAATCAACTGCGCTGTTAAAAAAAGCCCATCTAGCTTTTCACGTTGTTCTTCAAAACCGTTAGAACAGTAATTTTTTTTTGCATGAGTATTGGCATGATCACAGTCTATCTTTTCTGCATGCGTAAACGTCGCTAGGCCAGAACCTATTAGCAGAACCAGTCCGAATTTTTTAATGATATTTATTTCAGTTTTCAACAGCATGATCGCTTATACTTTCACTATGTTGCGCTTGCCCACACTATAGCGAAATAGAAAGCGTGAATACAAGATTTCAATCATTATTTTCTCAAGGAACTCAAGCATGATAGCTCAAATTCGTATCGGTCAGGGCATGGATGTGCATGCATTTGAAGAAGGTGATTTTGTAACGCTTGCTGGTGTTCAAATTCCACACACACATGGACTCAAAGCACATTCAGATGGTGATGTGGTATTGCATGCGCTTTGTGATGCATTATTAGGAGCTTTGGCACTTGGAGATATTGGTCAGCATTTTCCAGATACAGATCCAAAATTTAAAGGTGCCGATAGTCGAGTACTTTTAAAACACGTCTACCAAATGATTTTAGATCGTGGATATGTACTTAATAATGCTGATATTACCGTGGCTTGTGAGCGCCCTAAACTAGCAAAACATAATTTAGAAATGCGTCAAAGTATCGCAAATGTTATGGATGTTGAAGTTACACAAATTAGCATCAAAGCGACCACCACCGAAAAATTAGGGTTTACTGGTCGCCAAGAAGGAATTCTTTCTACCGCAACTGTACTGATTTCTCACGCAAAATGATCTGGATGGATCAGCGCATGTTGTAAATCTTGAGTTGCTTTACGGCCTTGGAGTTGTAAGGCAACCGCATGGATTAAACCTGTCCATGTTTCATTGGGTTCCCAAATTTGATGCATAAATTCTTGAGCCTTTGGCATATCAACATCCATATAGTATTGACGATATAAATACATCAAACTGCTGACACGGAAGTTTTTCGCACAGTGTAGCCAAACCGTTTGACCTTGAACCAAATGGTCAATCATATCAAGTACTAATAGGCATTGATCATCTGAAGGGGTATCCCAAGAGATTGGAACTTGGATATAGTTCAGGCCTAGATCTAGGCAAATGCGGTCTTCATGCTCGATATGATTGGATGCATCAGTCAATGCTAAATTGATAACTGTTGAAACACCATATTCTTTAATCGTTTGAAGCTCAGAAGGAGATGGTTGTCCTGACGTTAATAAGTGTTCATGTATATATTGGAAGTTTTCAATGTGACTTAACGCATTTTCGATTTCATTCATCTGACAAATAATCCTTCAAAGTAAAACGCCATCTCGAAGATGGCGTTTTTCATTCACTTAGCGTGTCGGTAACACGTCTTTAAGTGCTTCATGCATCTCTAACAAGACTTTTTCAGTCGTATCCCAATCGATACAGCCATCAGTCACTGATTTACCATATTCGAGGTCACATAGGTTGGCAGGAATATCCTGACGACCACCTTTTAAGTGACTTTCTACCATAATACCCACGATTGACTTGTTTCCGTCAAGGATTTGTTCAGTAATATTTTTCAGAACAAGGGGTTGTAGGTACGGGTCTTTGTTTGAGTTTGCATGACTGGTATCAATCATGATTTTGCCACTAACTTTTGCTTTGGCTAATGCCGCTTCGGCATCTGCAACTGAACCTGCGTCGTAGTTTGGTTTACCGTTACCGCCACGAAGTACAACGTGTGCATATGGGTTACCACTGGTACGAATAACAGAAACTTGACCTTGGTCGCTTAAGCCCAAGAAGCTATGACCATGTTTAACAGATTGCATGGCATTGGTCGCAACGGTTAAACCGCCATCTGTACCATTTTTAAAGCCCACAGGTGAAGACAGGCCAGAAGACATTTCACGATGTGTTTGGCTTTCAGTGGTGCGCGCACCAATTGCTGACCAAGAGATAAGATCTTGGTAGTACTGTGGTGAGTTTGGATCGAGCGCTTCGGTTGCACAAGGCAAACCTTTTTCATTCAATTCAAGTAAAAGTTTACGACCAATACGTAAGCCTTTTTCGATGTTGAAAGAATCGTTCATGTCAGGGTCATTAATTAGACCTTTCCAACCCACAGTGGTACGTGGTTTTTCAAAATACACACGCATCACGACATAAATCGTATCTTGGATTTTGTCACTTAAAACTTTTAAACGGTCAGCATAATCATGTGCAGCGACTGTGTCGTGAATTGAACATGGACCAATGACAACAAAAAGACGTTTGTCATTTCCATCTAAAATATTACGTACAGTTTCACGGCCCTTAAGGACTGTTTGATAGGCAGTTTCAGTCAGAGGTAGCTCTTTTTTTAGTTCTGCAGGAGTAACAAGAGGCTGAATGCTTTTTACATTCACGTCATCAATGTCGTTTTGGGTAATAGAATTTGACTGTAAAGTATTCATTGCCGTCACTGGTTTGATTATACAAAAGGTTGTTTCGTGAGCCGAATATAACATGAATATAGCATTCAAATGTTATAAAAAAGATCAATAAGTCTCTGAAAAAAAAGTGATGAATCGGGCAGTTAATTTAAACCTGCTGACTATTCACCGTCGGTGCGATCAACATTGCAGTTGTTGGTTTTTCAACAGGTTTTGATTTTACTGGATTAATGATGAAATTCATGCCTAAAACAAACAAGGTAATGCCTAAGACTTTACGAATCACTTTTTCTGGTAAACGTGAGCTGATCAAAGTTCCGACAACAATCGCTGGAATAGAACCCACCAATAACCAACCCAATAAATGAAAATCGACATTACCTGAGCTCATATGACCCAAGCCTGCAACCAGTGTAAGAAGCACGGCATGTACGACGTCAGAGCCGATAATACGAATCATCGGTAAGTTCGGGAACATAAGCACCAAAGCCATAATACCGAAGGCACCTGCACCAACAGACGATAGGGTAACGAATACGCCTAAAATAATCCCCATGATGATGATATATGCACGCTTATTTTTAGCTTGGAAATTGATACGTTCAAGATCCGCACTCATATCATCCAACTGATCAGTTTTTCGAAATTTATTAAAGAATTTTTCGATATGACCACGGAAAATAATTGAGATCCCAGTAATCGTCAGCATAAAACCCAAAAACATGGTTAATACGGTTTTGTAATGTGTCGATTGGCTTAAATAGTTTTCAAGTACCCAATGGGTCGCAAAAGACGCAGGGATACTGCCGACTGCAAGCCAAATGACAATGGTCCAAACGATATTCATTTTACGGGCATGGACTAAAGAACCACAAAATTTTGAAATTGCGGCATACAGTAGATCTGTACCGATCGCAATGTGGGGTTCAATTTTATATAGGCTAATCAGGATCGGGGTCATCAATGAACCACCACCAACACCGGTAATACCTACGCAGAAACCTACAATTACACCTGCCAGAATGAACTCTAAAGGACCGACCATCGCTGAATGCCAAATATCAAAAAACGTGCATATCTTATGACTAATTAATATAAGTCGTTGTCTCGATTAGTGATTTACTTGTGAAAAAAATAGATAAAGAATGATTTTAATTTGGAAATTAATGGATTTTATATAACTGATGTTACGCACGTAAAAGTAATTTTGCATTTTTAGAATGATTTTTAAGCCTATTCGACGGAGTCTTGCATCTAGGGTTTAAATAAAGGGATTAGCCTTCGGCTGGAGGTACTCTTACGAAACGTTGTTTCTCATTTGGCAAAATGAGAAGCATGCTTCGTAAGGAAACAATCTTGCGGAGCAATGCTCCTCACCGCAAAACTCGTTCACTCGCGTCTACTTATTCAAAGTATCGCAAAAACATTTTTGATTAGACGTAGTCCTGTCTCAAACACTTGCGGATGACGTTACCGCGTATCGTCCTTTTATTTGAATCAAATTGCACTTCTGGTGTTACTGAGTAACATCAGTTAAAAAGATAAAGTTTCGCCATCTAAAGGAATCAACACTTTATCCTGAATATTTTGGGCTTTTACATAGGCTGCCAGTTGTTCACGCGTTAACGACATGTGGTTTATGGCGTCCATATGTACAGCAATAATTTTAGCTTTTGGCGCCTGTTGTACAGCACGTAAGGTGTCTTCTTTGCCCATAATAATGGATTCTTTAAACCCAGCGACTAAGGCATTGCCTGTATTCAAAATAATGACATCAGGTTGGGAGCTTTGAATGGCTTGCTCCACTTCAGGGCGCCAAATCGTGTCACCCGCCAAATAAATGGTTTCATGTCCTGAGGCTTCAAAAATGATCCCCATGGCTTCACCCAAGCTTTTTTTAGTTCAGGGACTCGATACATGGCATCCGTACCGTGTTGTCCACCGGTTTTGGTTAACTTCACGCCTTCAAATGTGGTCTGCGTTAATACACGTACATCTTTAAAGCCTTGGGATTGGATAGTCTTTTGATCTTGACTGTTTTGGACAAAGATCGGCAGTGTTTTAGGGATCGCTGCTTGCGCAGCATCATCCCAATGGTCGAGATGAGTATGGGTAATGATCACGGCATCGACATTCGCCAAAATGGTTTCAGTTTTAAGCGGTAAATCCACCAATGGATTGCGTAAATAACTCCGATGTGTATTTGGAAACCCTTCATAGAACCCTTTGGGTGCAAACATCGGGTCTATTAAAAAGGTCGTGTCTGCATAGCTGATTTTGACCGTCGCATTGCGTATTTCTTGAACTTGAGTGATTTTAGAAATATCACGGACTTTGTCTTGATTTGCCCATGCCGAAGCAGAGCCGATAACCAAAGCGGTCGCTAAAACCGTATAGCCTAAAAATGTTTTCATAAAAAGCATTCGTATAAAAAGATGACTTTATTATTGGGAAATAAGCACTTTAAATATATTGTCCTCAAAGACATAAATAGAAACTATTAGGCCAAATGTTATAATGGATTTATTTATGAATAGCCGCGTGATGTCTATACCTAAAATTGCGTTGTTTATATATCCAAATATTCCGCTGTTTCATTTTTCAGTCCCGCAAACCATATTTAATATTGAAATAGAGGGACAGAAATTATTTGAAGTAACGACGTTTTCGGTTGATGGAATGCCCGTCCGTACTGAAAAGACGGTCATGATTCAGGCTGATGGCGGCTTAGAGCAGATGCTTGATGCTGACCTTGTAATTATTCCGGGGTGGAATGATATCCATCAAAAGCCAGATCATGAGCTGATAACAGCCTTACAAAAGGTACATGAAAAAGGAATCAAGATCGCAGGCCTGTGCTATGGCGCATATCCATTGGCGTATGCTGGGTTACTTGATCACAAACAGGTCACGACACATTGGGCTGGCAGTGCCGATTTTAAGCAAAAATTTCCATGTGTGAACTTAGATAAAGATGCTTTATATATTGAAGATACAGGCCTCATTACTTCCGCAGGTACGGGGGCTGCTTTAGATTGTTGTTTATACATTGTCGGGGAAATCTACGGGGCAAAAATTGCCAATAAAATATCGAGATTGATGGTAATTCCAACCCATCGTGAAGGCGGACAGGCGCAATTTATTGAGCAGCCAATTTCTACGATGACTTACGATACGGAGATCAATCGTTTACTCGATTATTTACGGCATAACCTGTCGAAACCGCACACTATTGAAGAACTTGCCGATTATTCCAATATGAGTAGAAGGACACTGACCAGACATTTTAAACATGCGACAGGACTACCTATTGTCACTTGGTTAAACAATGAAAGACTGCGATATGCGGCTGAATTGCTTGAAGTGACAGATTATTCGATTGATAAAATTGCGGAAAGCGCAGGTTTTAATACCGCAGTGCTATTTCGTAAATTGTTTAAGAATAAATACGGTACAAATCCGAATCATTGGCGGAAAAATTTTAATCAGCAGCTAAATAGCAGTGATGAATATTCCTAAAATGTTGAATTAAAGACGTGCAGCTTTTTTTTGGAAATCTATTAACTTTGTGAAGGACTCGTATAGAATCTATAGCTAAAGAACATTGAGTTAAAAGGACAGACTTTTGCAAAATCGGAAACTGAAAATTGGCATCGTGGTTGGGGAAGTATCCGGGGATACATTAGGCGCCAAGCTTATCCGCAGTTTTCGAGAGCAAGGGATTGATGCGGAATTTGAAGGCATCGGCGGTCCGCAAATGATTGCAGAAGGTTTTAATAGCTATTATCCGATGGATATTTTATCGGTAATGGGGATTGTTGAGGTCTTAAAAGATATTAAAAAACTCTTTGCTGTACGCGATGGTCTGGTTGAAAAATGGACTGAAAATCCTGTCGATGTTTTTGTGGGGATTGATGCGCCGGATTTTAATTTGCGTTTATCTAAGAGCTTAAAGCAAAAACAGCTACCAATTAAAACAGTACAATATGTTAGCCCTTCAGTGTGGGCGTGGCGTCAAGGGCGTGTACATGGCATTAAAGCAAGTATTGATTTAGTCCTTTGCTTATTTCCATTTGAAAAAGCGTTTTTCCAAAAATGGCAAGTTCCGGCTGCATTTGTCGGACACCCATTGGCAAGTCAGTTGCCTTTAGATAATCCACTCGTTGCGGCTAAACACGAGTTAGGCTTAGATGAGCATCAAAAACACATTGCATTACTTCCGGGCAGCCGTCGCGGGGAAATTGAGCGCTTAGGGCCTTTGGTGCTGTCTGCCGCACAGATTTTGACGGAGCAGCATCCAGACTATGTATTCCTGATTCCTGCAATTAATGATGCACGTAAACAGCAAATCGAAGTGTTGCTCAAGCAGTTTCCTGAAGCATTACAAGCCAAAGTTCGCTTGATGGAAAACACCGATACCGAATCTAAAATTGGCCGTCTGGTGATGAACGCATCGAATATTGTCGCTTTGGCTTCGGGTACAGCGACTTTAGAAGCGATGCTTTTACACCGTCCAATGGTGACCTTTTATAAGTTAAATTGGCTGACCTATCATGTGGTGAAATTGTTGATCAAAATTCCGTATTATTCATTGCCAAATATTATTGCGGGCAAAAAGGTGATTCAGGAACTCATCCAACATGATGCAACGCCTGAAAAATTAGCAGCAGAAATTGAAAGCTTGATGGATGTTGAAAAATCGCAAATTCAAGTGATGCAGCACATCACCATGCATAAACAACTGCTTTCAGGCAACAGTGAAAATCCTGTGGAAGCGATTTTAAAGCTTTTAAATTAAATAAAAGTATGATACACGGTAACGTCATCCGCAACTGTTCGACGCAGGACTACTTCTAATCAAAAAAGTTTTTGCGATACTTTGAGTAATTTGACGCTATTGAACGAGTTTTGTCGGTGAGGTGCATTGCACCGTAAGATGGTTTCCTTGCGAGGCTTCGCTTCTCATTTTGCCGAATGAGAAACAACGTTTCGTAAGAGTACCTCCAGCCGAAGGCTAATCCCTTTATTCAATCCCTAGATGTAAGACTCCGTCGAATAAAATTAAAAATCATTTTAAAAATGCAAAATTACTTTTATGTGCGTAACGTCAGTTAAATAAACCTCTAAGGTGACTCAGCTTTTGAGAGCTGATGATGCTGTCGATACTGGCTCGGTGTTTGATCATAAAACTTTTTAAAAGTTTGGCTAAATGCTGTTTCAGATGAGTAACCGATACGATGGGCAATTTGCTGAATAGTCAGTTGCCCCATTTGTAAGTGCTGTGTCGCCAGTCGCAAACGATGTTGCTGCAAATAGGCGAGTGGAGATTCACCGAGCATTTGAGTGAATAAACTGGCAAATTTAGAACGTGACATGCAACATTGTTCTGCCAAGCTTTCGACGGTCCAAGCATGCTGTGGTTGTTCATGAATCGCGGCCAAAGCGTTGGATAATTCAGGATGACTCAAGGCATGCAACCAACTGCTTGAATCTGACAAGGCTGCAATATAATCACGCACACATTCGATAAATAAAATACTCACCAAATGATCCAAAATTTTGTCGCGGCCTGGACGGATCTGATGCGCTTCAACGGCCAGAAAATGTAAGCCAATTTGCAACCATTCCGGTGCGGTACTGCTCATAATGTGTGGTGTATGTAACAGCGTGGGGAGGGCATTCACTAAAGGCTTTGCCATAATGCTGTCGACATGTCCACGGATCGCTAGTACAAATAATTCTTCTGCTTCATGAGATTCGGCAGAATTTAATTCAATGGTTTTATTTCGTTGCTCTTGAAACAGTGGTGTGATGTTCACTGATTCGACCAAGATATCAGACTGTATAGATTTGCAGTGGTGGTTTTGCCCTGACGGAATAAGGCAAAGATCGCCAGCTTCAAGTAAGACCTGCTCTTGATCTATATGTACAACACACTGACCTTGAATCACTACATACGCAACCATGGCATTGTGATCTTGAAAATGAAAAGCCCAAGGATGCTGTGATTTCAAATAAATATATTCAGATCGATGGAGATGAATATCATCAAAAATTTTACTTAAAGCATCCATATTTCAAATATTTACTCATATTAATTTTGTATTTATAGATGGTCACTATGTGCTTAAAGGTCAACATTTATCCTTAAATGCCAAAGACGATAGCATAGTTTTTTTGGACGCTTAAAACTGTTCTGGCTGCCCATATTTTACGAATATAAACACAGAAGAAGTAATTAAGGAAGTCTAGCGCATGAATGCACCAGTAAAATTAAATGAACAGCAGCTCGCTCAGTTAGAAAGTAAAATCGGTAGTGTTTTAGATAAAAAACGTTATGGTTGGCTATTGAGTCCAGGTTTACCAGTCATTGGTATGGGGATCTTGGCGGGTTATCATTTTGGTCCAAAACCGACAAAAAAACTATTTGCCATGGGCGGGCCGCTTCTACTGCATGTCATTATTCCTGCACTGGATGCACTGATCGGTGATGATGCCAATAACCCGACAGATGATGACATTAAAGTTTTAGTAAATGATCCTTATTATGATCGTATCGTCAAATTATTTATTCCACTGCAAATGGCAGCGAACGCTTTTGCTGGCTATGTGGTTACCCGTAAAGATGTTTCATTATTAGATCAAGTTCTACTTGGGATTTCGATGGGTGCCATCAATGGAGTCGGTGTAAATACAGCACATGAACTTTGCCATCGACCACATAAAAAAGACCATTATTGGGCACATGCGACGCTCGCGCCTTTGGGTTATAGCCATTTCCGCATTGAACATCCTTATGGACACCATAAACGTGCGGCAACGCCTGAAGATCCTGCATCTTCAAAAATGGGCGAAACCTTTTATGAGTTTTGGCCACGCACTGTATTTGGTGGAATTAAATCGGCGGTACAGATTGAAAAACAA
The DNA here is from genome assembly GCF_013417875.1 of Acinetobacter sp. YH12219. Taxonomy (NCBI): domain Bacteria; kingdom Pseudomonadati; phylum Pseudomonadota; class Gammaproteobacteria; order Moraxellales; family Moraxellaceae; genus Acinetobacter; species Acinetobacter sp. YH12219. The sequence continues at coordinate 39,136 of NZ_VPDC01000021.1, read as the reverse complement.
CGTTTAAAACGTAAAGGTTTAAGTTTCTTTTCGAAGGAAAATGAACTGTTTCATGGTTGGGCGATGAGTGCAGGTTTTCATGCCGCGATGCTGAAAATGTTTGGTAAAGGCGTGACACCGTATTTAGTTACACAGGCCTTGTATGGAATCAGCCTTTTTGAAATTATTAATTATATTGAACATTATGGCCTGAAACGTGAGCAAAAAGCGGATGGAAGTTATGCGCGAACCATGCCTGAACATAGTTGGAATAACAATAATATTGTGACCAATCTATTTTTGTATCAATTACAGCGACATTCAGACCATCATGCATATCCGACTCGCCCTTTTCAGGCATTAAGACATTTTGATGAAGCGCCAGAGTTGCCTAGTGGCTATGCCACTATGCTAATTCCTGCTTTAGTACCCTCTATATGGTTTAAGATGATGGATAAACGGGTCTATGATCACTATCAAGGTGATTTAACTAAAGCCAATATTCATCCTAAACGTCGTGCAAGACTTTTTAAAAAGTTTGCGGTTTCAGACGTTTAAATCGAATACCTGATGAGAAGAATCCCAAGCTTGTTTGCTTGGGATTTTTTATTGTGCTTAATTTCAAAATCTAAAAATGATTGTTTTAAATAGAGTCTCTTCTTAAGACCACCAATAGCGCAAAATATGGAAAAAAATCGGTGCAGAAAAGCAGATGGAATCAATTCGGTCGAGCATGCCACCATGGCCTTGGATGAGTTGTCCCCAATCTTTTACACCACGATCGCGTTTAATGGCTGACATGACAAGACCACCAAAGAAACCGAATATACAAACAATAAAACCAATACATGCAGCCTGTAGATAGCTAAAGGGTGTAAGCCATGACATAGCAACACCTAGTGCAGTAGCTAAAGCAATGCCTCCGATTAAACCCTCAACGGTCTTAGATGGTGAAAGTATTGGTGCGACTTTGTGTTTTCCAAATAGCTTGCCACAGATATATTGCAAGACATCGGAGGCTTGTACCACCATGATCAGCCAGATCGCTAGCCAAATTTTTTCACCTTCAAATCCGGGAAGTTTAAGATTTAATAGCGCAGGTACATGCGAAATACAGAATACGCTGATCATCAGTCCCCATTGAATTTTTGAGCTACGCTCCAAAAATCGCGTGGTATCTTCAGCTTTGAGTGTAGCGATAGGGATAAGAAGAAACACATACAGCGGAATAAAAATAGAATATAGCCCATACCAATCGATATACACCAAGTAATACTGGTAAGGAATGACAAAATAAAAAGCGATCAGCAAAGGAAGATAATCACCGCGACGGGTTGGGAGCAAGCTGATAAATTCACGTAAAGCAAAGAGTGAAATCAACGCAAACAGGATCACAAAGGCAATTTTGCCTAATGAAATTGCTACACCAAGTACCAACAACATGACCCACCATGCATTGATCCGCGCATTTAAATTGTCGATGACCGGTGCAGGTGCATAACCCGCTTTAAATTTTAGTATTGAGCCAATGGTTGAGGCAATAATCAAAATAATCGCAAAGATACCAAACAATACATAAGTCATTTGCGCATTGGTGAATTCCATTATTGATACTCCAATGCTTTTAATTTGAGTAATTCTTCCTGAGCGTAGTTTAAAAACGCGGATTTACTCTGTTCATTATGAACTTCTAAAGGCTTACCAAAAATAACGGTAGATAATAATGGCAATGGTATTAGCGCACCTTTAGGCATGACACGTTTTAAATTTGAGATCCACACCGGTACAATTTCAACATCAGGAAATTGATTTTTGAGATGGAATAAACCGCTTTTAAACTCTAATAATTCAACGTCATCATTTAAATTCCGAGTGCCTTCAGGAAAGAAAATAATCGAGTCACCTTGTGCTAATACGGTTTTGATCGGTTCTAATGGATCTTGATTTTGCTCTCGATTTCGCTGAATAGTGACGCCAGTAAACGTATCTTGAATGAGAAAGCGCCGAAAGCCATCTTTTAACCAATAATCCGAAGCCGCTACAGGACGCGTCTTCCGTCTGAGATCTGTCGGCAGTGATGACCAAAGCAAAATAAAGTCGATATGGCTATTATGATTTGCATAATAAATACGCTGTTTCATAACCGGTTTGCACCCGACCCACAGACTCCGCGCGCCCGTGAGCAGCCGCGCACCACGACGAGTGAGAAAGGCAATATAGCGAGCAATTGAACGGCTTAAAAAATTACCTTTCATTGGTGAGTGAGCATTCCTTGAAGTGTCTAATGGATTTGGCATAGCTTCAAATTATTGTGAATTATTTATACAGTAAAAATATGCAGAGGAATGCGATGTATTGCAAGCAAAGCACAAAGATCTGCCATTTAAATAAAGCCAGACAACCTAATTCACGCAGCTCCCATGCGCGACCACATTTATTTGCAGGCATTAATTTTAAGTTGATTAAACTTAAGTCCAGCTCCTTGGTGGTTTGTTCAAGGTTTTGAGTTTGGCTGTATTCAGCGACAGTGGCTAAAAGTGCCGAATCAAATTTGATTCTCAGGCTTAAATAATGTTGTATTCCGAGCAAAACTAGACAAATTAATAAATATAGCAAATCGAATAGCATCACATTACCAAACTGGATAATGAGCCAGAGCGTGAGGATCGCTGCTACATAAGCTGAAATGAGCAATCCAGTGGTGGATTGTAACAACTTTGATAGCACCACAAGTTGTAAATTCATGGTGCAAGTCCTTTAAGTTTTAAACGATAAGTATTTAAATGTTTTATTTGCGGTGTTTTAAGCACAACCCAAGGACGGTTATGGCGAATAATCCGTAAAACATCTTCGACTGAATATTCAGGATGTTGTTTCAATAATAATGCGGCAACTACAGCACTACTTCGTGAATATCCCAAAGCACAGAAGACCAAGATGTTTTGTGCTTCATCATTGTTATTAGATTTCAAGAATAGTTCTAAAGACTCTACAGCATTATGTAGCTGATTGGCCTGTAAAGGAATTAGGTCTAAACTCAAGTTTTGAGCATAGGAGCATTTTGGATAAGAGGGTAATTCTGCGCAACAATCGAGTAAAGCATCATATTGCTGCATGACGTGTTTGGACGGATAGCGACCTAAATAAATATAACTCTGATTGATTTTGATGATTTTAGAATCTTCAGGATGGCGATAAGTCCAGATTCGGCTATTGATCCAAGCAAATACAAAGTAAGGCGCAAACAATATTTTTGCAGCAATGGTCATATCACCATGACTGAGTTTTTGAAAAAAATGGGGTCGATTGAATAAATATGCAAACGCAACTAAAAGCAGACTGCTTGCAGGATAGAGCAGCCAAAGCCACCAACCTTTTGCATGTGCGATTGCGCTACAAAATAAGGCAGCAAACAGATAAAGGATGCCGATTTTAATGTGCTTTAAGCTTAGCCGACTCTGTATATTTTTAGCCCATGGCGCAGAGCCAGCCATCGGGAATAGCCATAAACATAAGGCACCGACCAATAAACCCGTTGGGATATCTATAAAATGGTGCTGCCAAGTGGTTAGAACTGAGAGACCGATCAAAAAGGACCAACCATCTACCAGATATTTTAGTTTCCCTGTGCTATGCCGACGGTAAAAATCCCAAAGAATCACCAGTAGCACAATATGCAGAGAGGGTGCTTGATTAAACGGTTTATCAAAGCCCATCAAGACATCAAACCACAGCCCGAAAAAACCTGTGAGTTCGGGGCGTTCAAAGCTAAAACGTAGCGGGAAAATTAAAAAGCAGCTGATTGAAAGGATTTGTGCCGAAAATAGTCGCAGGACATGTTGTTTTAATTCAAACTTATTCCAACAAAGTAATAAAGACAATCCATAGAACAGATCAATCGACCAATAAGGCACAATACTCCATGGCCAAAGTGGAATATATTTTTCCCATTCAAAGACGATAACAGGTACAGACGCTAAACCCGCAGCGTATTGATTGGCAAAACCATAACTTAAGAAGAAAAAAGGTGCCAGAAATGCCAAACACAGTAGGCCGTATTTCCAAGTTCCTGTTTCCGTATCCAGTTTATGCATAAGATTGACCGTCCAAGCTTAAATTTTTTGTGCAACGGAAACGGTGAAAATACCAAACTCATCAATGACTTGATCGACTTTTTTGAAACCAGCTTGCTCAACCAAGGCATCCATTTCTGCTTGTGAGCGTAAACGCATGACCCATGCATCTCCTTGGCGATGTGAGGTCAGAGCACGGGCGATAAACTCTTGTTGTGGATGCCAAATTTGACCTGTGTAGATGAGATAACCATCTTTCTCAATGGCCTGACTTAAGCCAGATAAGGACTGCTTAAGTAAATCATTATCACTAAATAATTCGTATAAACCTGAGACCACGGCTAAAGTCGGTTTAGGTTCAACACTGGCTAGTGATGTGGTATCAAAGGCATCCGCTTCTACAAATTTGGCAATCTGGCTTAAACCTCTTTGCTCAATCATTGCTTGACCTGCTTGTACATTGATCAGGCTGTAGTCTCTAAGCAGGATGGATTCAGGCTGCTCAGGCAGTTTTTGTACAGCATCTAAAATATAACGGCCATGACCTGCTGCAATATCCATAATCCGTACTGCGTGTTGGGCATCATTTAACTTAGAAGCATATTTCGTTAATAGCGCTTCAATATTTTGTTTTCTAACGCGAATACCACGCCAACCAATCGCATTTAAATATTGTCGATCGATGATTTTACCCAGTGCATTTTGGCTTTCTGATTGATCTCTGTAGACAAAATCTAAGGTACTGCCGGAGTCATATCCTGTCTCTTCACCAATTTTTAAACCCTTGGAAAAGAGACTACCAATTTTAAGATTTTGTTTGGTTAAGCTCCAAAATGCATGTTTTAAAGAATGCTTTGGAAGCGTTGAACTTAAGGTTTCTGCTACAGCACAGCTCGGGCCAATTTTATCGGCATCTAAAAGTTTAGGTGCGGAATAGGGTTGTTTAAAACATTGTTGAATAAAGCGATGGATTTTATCTGTGGCGATTTTGCGATGTTTTTCACCCAAAGTATCATGATAAAAACCATCTAAGACGTGAAATTCCTTCAATGGATGAGGGAGTTTTTGATAAAACGCCAATTGCGGTTTTTGATGCACCACGAAGTCAGATCCTGAACATAAGACTTGAGTAGGAACAAAAATATTTTGTGCATCTTTAACGATTCGATCTGAGGCTGCATATAGACCCAGCAGCATACGGACCGATATGGCCCGAGCGATTTGCGGGTCAGTGTCATAACTCTGCGCACGTGCAGTATCGTGCGTCAGCATTTTGGCTTTGACATAACTATTAATAAAAAAGTTGCCAGCGAATTTATTGAGAAGTGTTAAGCCAGGTTTTGCAAAAGGCACATAGAGTTTGATGTCAAATGCAGGCGAGGCAAGGCATAAAGCACGAATTTTAGGGGCATAATCATGCACCCATGTCGCGGCTAAAACAGCACCAACGCTTTGAGCCACGATCGCTATATTCTCTGATCGAATTTGGTAAGTTTGTTCAATATGCTGAATAAAATATTGAATGTCCTGAACGCATGCAGAAAAGCTAGGTGCATCACCACGTTCACCTGGGGTATTGCCGTGACCTCGCGCATCCCAAGCGAAAAAATCAAAATCAGGCAAATTCAATTCATTGACCAAATGCGCCATTCGTCCCGAATGTTCATGGCCACGATGAAATAAGATCACCGCTTTTTTCTTACGGTTGCTTTTTAAACTGCTATTTTCCCAATGTTGATAAAACAAGGATGTTCCATCATGGCTCGTAAAGGTATGCTGAGTATTGTTATACATTGTGTTGTTCTCAAAATAATGAATCGACTGACGATCTAAACTGAAATTTATTGTGGGTTGATAATGCTATTTTTAATGCGGTTATAAATCGTGATAAATAATAAAAAGATGATAATAATCAAAATACTGTTGCAAATAAGAGACAATGTATTTAAACCGAAGTTAAATATAGAAGAAGTCACGATCACGATACAGATGATGCTAAATACAAAAGCACGGTCACTTTTTCCCATTGGACCATCGTAGCGACGTTCTTGACCCACTAATGGCGCCATCACACCGGTATATTCAGCAAGTATGGCGAGAAAACAGGTCAAAATTAGCAGTTCGGCTTGAATAAAAGCAAAACAAATTAAACTAAAATAGAGTGCTGAGTCAGAAATCACATCACATAATTCATTATAAAAAGCACCGAGTTTGGATTGTTGGTTGAACTCACGTGCCAGCATGCCATCTATGGCATTGAAGCCCATTCGAATAAGCATCCACACGGGGAAAATCAACAGTAAAATGCCAATACCGTTGTGAGAGAAATAGATATAAATAAAAAATGCCACAGCTAGCGAAATGAACATTGCTAGTAGTGTTACTTGATTTGCTGTAATACCAAGATGATGAAGTGATTTAACCAAAGGTCGAAGCAGGTTTTGAAATGCAGGTTTAAGTTGGTAGATCGAAGGCATATTATTGTTATAGCGGTATGATTTGCATGAATTTTATACGCTTGATGCTTCACTTAACAAGAATTTGAATGTTAAAGATTGTCACAAGGCTGACGATTCGCCTGTATAACGCATTAAATTTTCTTGTGTAGTACTTGCGACTAATTTTCCATCTTGCCACATTTGCCCATGACTAAGCCCACGTGATTGGGAGGTTCGGGTGGTATTCATGTCATAGAAAACCCAATCATCCACCCGAAAGGTATGATGAAAATACATCGAATGATCAAGGCTGGTTGCGATGAGTTCAGGAGACAGATAATTTAAACCATGTGTTTTGAGCGCCGCAGAATATAAATTATAGTCTGAATAATATGCTGCAATGGCCTGATGTATATGAAGTTGGTCAAATTGTGCATCCAAGGCATCATGGAGTTTTAAATATTCTGCATATTGATTTTGATTTAAGACAGAAGCTTGACCGGACGGTGGCAAATCTGTCAGCACGTATTCAATTGGTTTAGATATAAGCTGAAAAGGCTGTAAAAATGTGGATAGATATTCAGGTGAAATAGATGATTGGATTTGCGATTTATAGAATTGCTCTTCTTTGAGCATAATTGTGGAAACTGTGGGATCAGATCTGGTTCGGGTATTTGATACTCCATACCCATTTCGTTATTCATATAGGACAACATCACCATATATATTGGTTTGCCATACTGTATGGCGGTCACTTGTCGAGTGGAAAAACTATGGCTATCACGTAAATTTTCGACTTTAAATAATACGGGATGATTTGCAAGGCCCGCAGAAATAAAGTTGGCATGTAAAGAGTGGAGTGGGAGTGTGCAGGTAAAGGATGCACTGACTATGCTCTGAGCAAGTAATTGCCCACCAAAAATATGGTCACCAAACAGAGGTTTGCTCTGTGCCAAAAAGTAGCCCTGATCTTTGGGCACTACAGATAATAATTGGATGAGGTCTTGAGTCAGCGTTGTCATATTTTTTTAAAATTTTTGCTTTGTTTAAATGTATTCAACTCAAACTTATTGCACAAGTAGTGTTCATGAAAAATATAAAAGTCTTCGCCGGTCTTTCGAGAATGGGCTTATAATCGAGTTTTCTTAGTTGTCCGAATGGAATGACGAAAAAGCAATGACACCTGCATGTAAACTCTTAAAATCTAATAAAATCGACTTTACAATTCATGAATATGATCATGACCCAGAAGCAAAAAGTTTTGGTTTAGAAGCTGCGGAAAAACTTGGCTTAACGGTCGAAGAAGTCTTTAAAACCTTGATGGTTACGGACGATAAAAATTACTTTGTTGCCGTATTGCCAGTTGAATATCAGCTAAATTTAAAAAAAGTGGCCACAGCATTTGGCTGTAAAAAACTCAAAATGGCTGACCCAAAAGATGCAGAGCGTTTAACCGGTTATTTGGTTGGTGGTATTAGTCCAGTTGGACAGAAAAAACGCTTAAAAACGGTGATCGATGCTTCTGCACAGAACTTAGCTAAAATCTATGTGAGTGGTGGTAAGCGTGGTTTGGACATTGGTTTAAAACCCGAAGATTTAGCAAAAGTTTTGGGTGCAAACTTTGCTGATGTGATAGATGTCTAAACGGAGTTTATGATTCCCTAAAATCAATTGAATTTTACGGTGTTACTTACAATATTATCCACTATTCCCAAACCACTAAAATAACAAAAGCCGCATTGAGCGGCTTTGTAGTTCGATGACACATCTTAATTAGGGATATTTGAAGGAGAAATCACACATGAATACTCGAACTCTCCGGGTTTAGTCTCTTTAAGTAAGTTTTCCCAAGAACTATTCTTTGTTTTAATCCAACTATAAATATCTTCATAAAATTCAGGATTGAGATTAGCTTTTTGAATATATGATTTATTTAGAAGAAATTTAGTCATCAAACACATTGAATTCAGCTCAATTGGATTTCTATTTTTTTCTAAACTAAAATTATTTTTAGCTTCAACTTCGTATTTTCTCAGCATAGTTGCTTTGAGTAGTGTTGATTTAAATAATTCCATAGTTAAATCGTTAGGAGGTGTTTGATTAGCAAGGGCAAAGAGATTTCCATCAATTCTCAACATAGACGGGAAAAAGTTTGCCTGTATATCTAATTCTTGCTGAGGAGACGGTGAAGATTTACATCCTGTTGTTAAAATACTACTAAAAATGAGAATACTTATAAACTTTAAAATTTTGTTACGCATCTGGGTGAATTCCTTGTTCAGCTAAAACTTTTAACATTTTAGGATTGTAATCTTGGTTAAAAAGCATTTTGTACATATTGCGGTTGATCTTTTCACCACCTCTGAGCATCTGTAGTTTGGCAGCACCAGCTAATACTTCCCCTATATTAAGATCATCTAATGTGCCTTTTAAACCAACTAAATCCTGAATAGCAAACGTTGTACCAAATCTAGTTTTGAACTCATTGCTCTTAAACTCTGCAACGATAAGTGCTGCTTCTTTAACAATGTGTTTTCTTAAATATTTCTGAAATAAGACGTACATTCGAGTGTGGTATCCAGTAGTGGATATTAAGTTTTCAACATCTGAGACATCATTTTCTAATCCGAAACGAATGGCTAAAGCATATTCTAATTTATTTGTATTATATACATGTTCCCACATATGACTTGGCATCATAAAGTTATACGGTTGTACTATCTTTCTATTAAACTCTAATAAACAAAATGGTTGTCTAACCGAACAGCTTTCAACCTTATCAGGAAAGCCGGACCAAGCTTTAGCATTTCCTGGAACTGAATCAGTATTTGGTCCTAATGTATCACTCATAAAATTTACTCAAATGGTTTCATAGGTTTTGATAAATCAAAGGTTTCAATCTGCACTTCAGATGGTTCATAACCGATCTCATGAACTAATGTTTTACCATCACTACCAGTAAAGTTTTCAATCTTTTCACCATTTGGGAGCGTTAATATATAAAAATAATTACTTAATGGATCTCTAGAAGTTTCATTTTTAAATTCAAATTGGGCTGTATAAACTTGTTGACTATCCATAAAGCTGTTGTTAGATGTAGTAGAGTTATAACTTAATATTGAACTATTAATTCCGCCATTTTGTTTTCCAACTAAATTTTGACTAGGTAAAAATGTAGCACCACAGGTAGTTTTATCTCCTGCAACTATCATGGCCTTGCCATTAATAACAACAAGGTTATTGCTTGCTATTGCTGTAACTATTGTTTTGCATTTAGGACAGAAGTGTTTCATGCCCTGAAGATGTGAGGCTTTTCCTTGGATAACAAAAGTATTATCTACTTCGGTTACAATTCCGCCATGAGTAGTTTTATCGCCAATTGTTATTACGGCTTGCATTATGTATGACTCGTTTTTATATCGAAATTAAAAAATAGAAAGTGAATGTTATCTGTTAGATTTAGTTAGTTCTTTTTGGTTTTTGTAAAATTTCGATAAGAGTTGAGCTTGTACAGGGTATCTGCAATAGTGGATGAATTGATACTCATTCATTAAGTTCAAAAGCTCGTCCCAAAAGTGGATTTTTTGTATAAAATATACGATAGAATAATATTAAGCTGGCAACCAGCGTTGCGGATCAGTTTAGCAAGGAAACTTGTGACACTCCCGACTTTAGAAGCGTTGCACATTAGAGCTCAAAGTAATGTGGGCTTTTTTGTTGTTTTCAGATTTAGCTTTGAATAACGAAAATGCATGAAGTTACAGAAGTAAAATTTAGTAAAACTTCATGTTAGAGGTTAATTCATTAACAGTGCTTAATTATATTTAAACGTAAAAAACACCTATAAAAATAGGTATTTAAAATCCGACTAACACAGTTGTATTTTAATTTAAAAGCTGTAATTTGAAAGTGCGATCTAATAAAGAGACAACAAAATGCCTTATTCAAATACTAAAGCGATTATTGAGCAAATCTATAATTTTGTATTAGAAAAACATGGTTTAGCGTCTAAAAGTCGATTTATGCAGTTATCGATTTTCTTTAGAGAATTGCATGAAGGGGATGAGTCAAAATTTACCGCAGATAGGTCTTTTTATTACAAAGGAATCTTTAACAACAGAGAAAAAAGTGTATTTGCGAATGCTGCGCCTGACTTTTTTGATAAGCACAAGTTTTTGGATTGGGTTGTTAAATCAATTGATTGATTTCAACCAAATCGTTGGAGTACATAATTCATGCTGTATAACCAGTCTGAATAGAAGATATAGATCAGAAATCAGTAGATGTTTGTTATGAAATACATGCTAATTGGCAATAAGGATGTATGGCCAGTATGGTGTTAGTAAAGTCTTCAATGATTAAAATTTAACTGCACATTTCGTTCCTTGATTTAAATAAAAGCTTGGTTAAAAGCAGAATATATAAACCCATGTAAAAGACATGGGTTTTTAGTTTAAGTTGCACAATGTGATAATTCGGCTAAAAAATAAGCAATATGATTTATTTGTTCAATGCTAAATGAGAAAATTATCATTTAGTTCCATTTCAGAAAATTGTATAAATAAAAACAGAAAAGTTCATATTAAAAAAATTAATTTTTAAATACATAGAGATAAGACCAAATTTGCAATCCTGTAGCAAATCTTCACAAAAATGCAATTATTAACAATAATGATTATCATTAACATAGTTTCACGCTGGCCAGCGTACTAAGCATGACTTGCACAGTTAAAGAAACATAATTACATGACAAAGCTTGGAAAAGCTTAAAAATAGAGGATATGGTCAGATGAAAGAGCTTGCTAATCGCTTGGCGATGCAGCATCTTGTCAATGCATACTCACAAGAAACCGGTAAAGGTATTTTACTGGAAAAGTATCAACAGAATTCATCACAATTGACGTTTAGCCAAGGCTTGACGTTGTTATGCATCCCTTTAGATTGCATTCAATCACAGTTATTTGTACCACTATCTTATGTCAGCCTTGTTGGTAGACATCGTCTTGCAGATCTCCCACACGTCTTTAACAAGGGACAGAAACAATCATTTAGTATCACCGCGATCGCGAGTTTATTGCTTGAACAGCTCGTACAAGAGTCAGGTCATACACTGGATGCTTCATCATTATTAGAGCGTTGGATCGAAAGTCGTGAAGCGCTTACACAATTTTTGACACTACGTGAACATGATTTAGAGGCCTTGGTCCAAGCGGAACAAAGTTTCATTGAATCAGAACAGGCCTTAATTTTAGGGCACAGCATGCATCCTGCACCGAAAAGTCGGGTTGGTTTTGTGCATGAAGATTGGGAAAGGTATTCGCCAGAAGCCAAAGGTCTCAGCCAACTGCATTATTGGTTGGTAGCTCCAGAATATATTCAAGAAGGTTCTGCTTTAGATCAAGCTGTATCAGCGCAATTGAAAAGCGAATTGCAATGGCATTTATCAGAAACAGATCAAGCACTACTGAATGCTTATTCTCATTATAAGTTATTGCCTTTGCATCCTTGGCAAGCACGTTATTTACAGTCAAAAGCATGGTTTAAAAGTTTAAAAACCAAATTAAAAATTATCGATTTTGGCGAGAAAGCTTGGTCATTTTCCCCAACAACTTCGGTACGGACTATGGCAAGTTTTGCAGCGCCGTGGATGTTAAAACCATCACTATCTGTAATGATCACCAATTCAATCCGAGTCAACCTTGCCAAAGAATGCCACCGTGGTGAAATGACCCATCGACTTTGGCATTCAAGCCTCGGTGAACATATTTTACAACAATGCCCAACGCTCAAAGCGGTGAATGATCCTGCTTGGATGGCATTGAGCATAGATGATGAAATCGTCGATGAAACTATTTGCATCTTCCGTGATCAGCCTTTTAGTGAAAAGCAGCAGGTGAGTTGTATTGCATCATTGTGCCAAGATCATCCTGCACAGCCGATAAGCCGTTTTAATGCACTATTCGAACAAATCGCAAAACAACAACCTGAACTTGATCAAAGCGCCATTGCGATCAATTGGTTTAAACAATTCTTAGCTATCAGTCTAAAACCACTGATGTATTTGTATCACCGATACGGAATGGCTTTTGAATCACATCAGCAAAATGTCTTACTTGAGCTGGAACATGCAATGCCTAAATATCTATGGCTGCGTGACAATCAAGGCTTTTACTATATTGAAGAACTTGCAGGTGATGTCTTAAGCGCGTTTCCAGAGTTGCAAGAAAAAGCGCATGCCGTGGGTTCAAAAGCCTTTGTCGATGAGCGCTTTAGCTATTATTTCTTTGGCAATACTTTATTTGGAATCATCAATGCAATTGGTGCAACTGGATATGTCACAGAGCAAGTGTTGATATCGATATTGCAAAATGAACTGTTGGACTTACATCAGGTTTATCCAGAGAGTTCATTGATTCATTCATTACTGTATCAGCCGACCTTGCCGTATAAGGGTAATCTGTTGACGCGCTTGTATGAGCTGGATGAATTGATTGCCCCAGTCGATCAGCAATCGGTTTATGTACAGTTGCCAAATCCTTTATGTGTGGAACAGAAGGATGTGCAATATGCTTGATTTTATTGGGATAGGCTTAGGGCCATTTAACCTTAGTTTGGCGAGTTTGCTACATAAGCAAAATCATTTACAGTATCAATTTTTTGAAAAGAAACCACAGTTCGACTGGCATGCGGGTATGCAATTGCCCAATACAGTGCTGCAAGTGCCGTTCATGGCTGATCTTGTTTCCATGGTTGATCCAACCAGTCCTTTCAGTTTTTTAAACTATTTAAAGGCACAGCAGCGTTTATACAAATTCTATTTTTTAGAACAAGCTCAGATTCCTAGACGTGAATATAACCATTATTGTCAATGGGTTGCAGACCAACTAGAGCATATTCAATATCAATCAACCGTAAAAGCCATTTATGCCCAAGAGCAAGGCTTTGAAGTCATGGTTGAGCAAGATGGACGTTTTAGACGTTATCAATGCCGAAATTTGGTCATTGGTTCGGGTAATGTTCCGCATTTACCACAGTGTCTAAAAGACATACAACAGCAATATCCAGAGCGTTGCTTACATTCTGCAAATTATTGCAATGCAGCGTTAAATCACTTGAAAGGGAATGTGGTTGTACTGGGATCAGGCCAGTCTTCGGCCGAAGTCTTTATGGATCTGTTTGATCGTCAATATTTGCAGGATCAAACCACAACAGCGCAGTTTAAATTGCATTGGCTGACACGCTCAAATGGGTTTTTCCCGATGGAATATGCACCGCTTGGTTTAGAGCATTTTAGCCCAGATTATACCGCGCATTTTTATCAACTAAGTCCTGAAAATAAAGCCGAACTATTGAAGCAACAAAGCTTGTTATATAAGGGCATCAGTGCAAAAACCATCCGTGATATTTACCAAAAACTATATCACCGGAGCATTGGTCAAAATATTCAACAGACGCATTTACATGCTCAGGTGGGTTTGGTCGATGCCGAGCCTCATGGTGCGGGCATCCGTTTGCAGTTTCAGCATAAAGTCACGGCAGAACAATTCTATCTGGATGCCGACTTTGTCGTGGCTTCAACGGGATATCACAGTCCCGAGTGGCAATATCTCAAATATCTAAAACCACTGATTCAATGTGATGAATTCGGTCGCTGGAAAATTAGTCAGGACTACCGCGTACAGCATGATGCTGTCGGGGAGATCTTTGTTCAAAATCAGGAAATGCACAGTCACGGTGTCGGGACTCCTGATTTAGGGTTGGGTGCTCACCGTGCAGCGATCATTGCCAATCAATTATTGGGTTTTAACTTATACGATTTAGGTGATCAAGCGCAAAGTTTCCAACATTTTTCACCCAGTGAAAATGCTGAAATGCACAGTATGGGCATTGTAAAGAAATCAGCGCCAACCAATATCCAAAGACCATTTTCCGTAAAAAAACCATTGCCAACTATGCAATGAACCGCAATACAACAATGCCGAATAAGCAAGAACAGAATGCGGTTAAACTCGAGAAATTATAATGACATTTGCAAAATTACAGATAAATCAAACGCAGTGGCGCCGTGCAGGGCAAAGACTGATTGAAATGGCGATTGCTGAATTTTTATATGAAGAAATTATTCAAATTCAGCCAGTGGAAAATAACACTTGGCAACTTAAACTAGATGACAAAACGTATCAATTTGAAGCGACTCAGTTTCTGCTTGGGCATTGGCGTATAGTTGAAGGGAGTGTTCGAGATTTAGGTGATTCGACAGCACAGCCCGCATGGAATCTACATGAATTTATTCGTGCCTTTTCAAATCAAGCTGAAGTGAAACCTTTTACCAAGGCCTATTTGATTAAAGAAATGAACAATACATGGTTGGCTGAAGCACATGTTTTTGATGAGCAAAGATTGCTGAGTCAGGCTGTGCTGTCAGCGCCACACTATCAAATTGAAGGCATGTTACGTGGACACCCATGGCTCATTATGAGTAAGGGGCGTATGGGCTTTGGCTATGATGATTATTTAAGCTCAGCACCAGAGATTTCTCCAACAGTCAAAGTCTTGTGGTTAGCTGTTCATCGTAATTTAGCTGAGTTTCGTTCGACCGAGGCTTGGGATGCGAAAAGCTTATATCGCCATGAATTGAATTCTGCGCAATTACACGATTTTCAACAGCAATTGGCGGACAAAGCCGTAGATGCTGCTGAGTATTATTTTATTCCTGTACATGCGTGGCAGTGGCATCAGTGGTTAATCCCGACCTATGCCAATGAAATCGTTGATCAGCGCATTGTTGAATTGGACATTGGACAAGATGACTATGTGCCAATGCAATCAATTCGTACCTTATGCAATACCAGTCATCCTGAACGGCATTATGTGAAGTTACCTGTCAGTATCTTTAATACGGCGGTATATCGAGGTTTGCCTTCAAAACGAAATTTAGCTGCACCTGCGGTGACCGCTTGGCTGAAGGACATTCAACATCATGATGTAGACCTGCAAAAAACACAGGTAGCATTTTTGGGTGAAGTTGCAAGTCTCACTTTGCAACAGCCGTGTTTTGATCAGATAGACGGTGCGCCTTACCAATTTAAAGAATTGTTTGGTTGCCTATGGCGTGAAAGTGTAGAGCCTTGTATCGGTGAACATCAGTTGGCGCTTTCCCAAGCAGCATTGTTACATCGAGACCTAAACGGTCAGTCTATTTTATCCGTGTTGATTCAAGCTTCAGGTTTAACGCCTTTGCAATGGTTGAAACGATTTGCCGAAGTTTGTGTAACACCGCTACTGATTTGCTTATACAAATATGGTTTGGCTTTTTCTCCACACGGTGAAAACACCATGTTAATCCATGAAAATGGTCTACCAAAAAAAATGGTGCTGAAGGACTTTATTGATGATGTCAATTTAGTTGATGAAGATTTTCCAGAACTCGAAAATTTACCACCTGAAGGGCAAATTTTACTGCGTCATCCTGCTGAAGAACTTAGCCACTTTATCTTTACGGGTTTGTTCATGGTGCATTACCGCTATATCTGTAATGTCTTCCTTGAAGATTATCCACAGCATACAGAACTTGAGTTTTGGCAAACCATCTCCACCGTGATTGACGAATTTCATCAGGCACATCCTGAATTGGCAGATCGTATTGAAAAATTCAGTATGTTCCGTCCACGTTTCGAGAAAATTTGTCTGAACCGTGTTCGACTGTTTACCACCAGTTATAACGACGAAGCAGAACGACCAGTACCTGTATTTTTAGATCCTATTGCAAACCCTGTGAGTCCAAGCACTTTAAATCAGTGGGCGAAACAACAGCATACCGCCGAACAGAAAACGACAACTAATCGTATTGCGTCATAAACAGATTTTTGAGCTAAGAACAGAAAAGATTAAACAAATTTAAAGGGCGATATCATGACAACGTTATCACGACAACTACCTGATTTTTATGAATACCATGAGAATGAGACGCAATACTACTTACGACAAATGCAATATCCAGAAGATATGGCTTTGGTTCATAAATGGATGCATGAACCTCATGTTATTCCACAGTGGCAGCTCAATAAGTCAGAAACTGAACTAAAAGTGTATTACGAAAAAATGCTGGCAGATGATCATCACCGAATTTTGATCGTAGGGGTAAATGGTGAAGATGTGGGCTACACAGAGATCTACGAAGGAAAACGGGATCGATTAGGTTTGTACTACGACGGTGATGAGCTTGATCTAGGTTGGCATTTGTTATTTGGTGAAAAGTCCGTTTTTGGTAAAGGCTATTTACGTCCCGTCATGCGTTTATTGAGTTTTTATATCTTTGAAAATGCTGCATCAGCCAAGATTGTGGGAGAGCCTGATCATAGTGTGAAGCCTTATGCCGTCGTAGTTGAAGACATGTGCTATGAAGCGCAGCGCCTAATCCCAATGCCTGAAAAGACCGCCATGTTGTATTACTGCTTTAGAGAAACATTTTATTCAAAATTTGGTCATTACTTAAACGACTCCAAGGCATTTCAGCATCAGCAACTAGCTAAGGCGGTGTCATGAGTTATCGCTGCACCCACATGCACATACTGGACATGCGCTTTTCAGCGCATGTTTCAGTGGAAGAGTTTGAACAATGGTTGACTCAAGTTGAGCGCTTTTTTCTGAAAAGTCAGCCCTTTGTTTTGGTTATGCAAACGGCTGAGGGAACGACTTTTCCCGAAGAATATCGGCAAATACAGGCCGTTTGGTACAAGAAGTTTAAACATCTCTTTTTTCAATATTGTTTGGGTCTGGTGCGTATTGCGCAAGATCCAGATGACTTCAAACGTTTAAATACACCCGCGCTGCATGCAGCGTGGCGTGTGCCTTATTACGTTTCATTAGAACAGTCTGATGCGCTGCAATGGGCAGTGCAGAGGTGGATATGCAACAACACTCAAGAAAATTAAATCATGCAATTTCACCATCTCAAATTTCAGTCCTGAGTTTGAGCGTCGTGATTATTTTGTACTTAGCACATGCATTGCCTTTGTATTTTTACAATGTGGCTTTGCCTGCCATTTTACGACATCAAGGGGTAGATTTACGCTGGATCGGCATGTTATCGCTGCTTTATATTCCATGGGCATTCAAGTTTTTTTGGGCGCCTTGGATCGATCAGCTCTATGTCAAAAAACTCGGTAAACGTAAAACATGGCTGTTGTTTACGCAAATCGCATTGGTACTGGGGGTACTGGTTTTAGCCTTTACGCAGTTTTCTTATGGGCTGACTTTATTTGTCATTGTTGGTTTATGGATTTCAACGTTTGCGGCAACGCAAGATATTGCGATTGATGGTTATACCGTAGAGAAATTTACCGAAGGCAATTACCGTCTGGGCAGTATGGCACAGAGTATTGGGGTGGCCGTCGGTAGCATGCTTGGTGGCGCTGCAACTTTATGGATTTACCAATATTGGGGTTGGCAGTCAGCGCTCACAACTTTAGCGCTGCTGACATTTTTAACCATGTTTGCTGTGTTTTTTATTCAAGAAGAACCACAAACTCAAATTGCCAAAGCCAAACCAAGCCTACGACAAGCGTTTAAACGACCTGCGATTCGTTGGGCCTTGCTGCTCATCGTTTGTTATCGCGTGGTGGAAGCACCCGCTATGGCAATGCTGAATCCCATGTTGATCGATCAAAAATGGTCACTGTCTCAGATCGGGGTGTTGATGTCTGTGGTCGGTGCCGGTGTCGGTCTGATTGCAGCTGTTAGTGCAGCTGTATTGCTGAAAAAAATCAAAGCGACGCAATTGTTGGTCTGGGCAGGATGGTTACGTACATTGCTATATGCCGTCATTGGGGCAGCCGTTGTATTGGAGTGGTTGAATCAATGGCATCTGCTTTTAGGTCTATTTGTCGTGTTGATGCTAGCCATTCGTTATATCGCCATGACATCACTCTATGCCTATTTCATGCAGACCAGTTCTAAAGAACAGGCGGGTACCGATTTCACCATATTAGTGTGCTTTGAATTGCTCGTTTACTTCATTGGCGGTGCATTTTCAGGCTTTCTCGCAAAATCATTAGGCTATGGACATTTTTACTTGGTATTGGCAATTGGCTCAGTAATCAGCGTCTTAATTAGTCAGCGCATTGTTTTAAAAACACAAAATTTTAAAACTCAAACACTTCCGACTCAATCGGAACTCTAAGAAATGGAAAAGAATATGAAACGTTTAGCTCTACCGATGCAACTGACGTGTCTCAGCCTTGCAATTTGCACTCAGCTTTATGCACAAGACGTCACAACGGACACAGCACAAAATACTGCAGTTGAAACACAAACTGCAGTAGCTACTAAAATGGCACCGATTGTTGTGACGGCAACTCGTTCTGCGAAAAGCATTGCAGATATTGCGGGTACGGTGTACAGCATTCCTAAAGAAGAAATTGAAAAACAAGCCAATGCAGGTAAAAGCACAGCTGATATTGTTGGTTTATTGGTGCCATCACTGACTCCATCGAGTGGTACAACGTCTAACTATGGGATGACCATGCGTGGACGTGTGGTGCAATACATGATCGATGGTGTGCCGCAAACGGGATATCGTGATGGATCTCGACAACTGGCGAGTATTAGCCCGTCGATGATTGAACGAATTGAAGTGGTCTCTGGCGCAAGGAGTATTTATGGTTCAGGTGCGACAGGCGGTATTATCAATATCATCACCAAACGAGGTGGATCTGAACCGCTGAGTTTTGAAACGAAAGTCGGTGTTACTTCTGGTAATAACTTTAAGTCTGATGCTCTGGCTTATGAAGCTGCACAAACCATGAACTTTAATCAAGGCAATTTACGCGGAACTTTAGGTGCAAGCTATACCAAACGTGGTGAAATACAAGATAGTCATGGCAACCGTATTGGACCTGAAATTGCACAAACAGACCGTCAAGATACCGACACTTTAGATCTAAATGGTCGTGTCAGTTGGAAAATTGCCGATGGTCAAACGCTGAGTTTTGGCGCGCAATATTATAATGATGAGCAAGATAGTGACTATGGCCCTGACTATGGTCCAAATTTAAATGCGCTGCGCTCACAGCCCGTGGGTGGCAAGCTGCCGTTGTCATTAAATGCGGTAAAAGGCTTACAACTTGCTGAACAACCACAAACTGAACGTTATAGCGTCAACGCACAATATGAAAATCAAGATATTTTAGGCCACCGTCTAAACGCTGAAACCTATTATCGAAATGAAAAAGCACGGTGGTTCCCATCTGCACGTCAAATGGCACCTGAACTCTTCTTGGTGTATCAGTCAGAAACCGATATCGATGTTTTAGGCGCACGTGTTGCTCTACAAAAAGATCTTAACTTAAATGGTCGTGAACTGGGTCTAACCTATGGTGTGGACTATGAAAATGAAAAAGATCAACAAAATATCCAAATGTATGACAGCGCAACGTTTATTCAAAGTAATGGTTTGAGTTATCAACCGTTTAACTACTATGCTTTTGGCCCTGATGTTGAAACAGAAAAACTTGGGGTATTTGCCCAAGCGCAATATGAATTAACTGACCGACTAGGCTTACAAGCAGGCATTCGCCATGAACGTGTAGCAAGCGATGTCGATTCATCTGTGCCTTATATGGAAGCCATTACCGCAGATTTAACCCCAGGTTATGTGGCGAAAACACTGAACGGCGGCAAAGTAAAACATGATGCAACGCTGTTTAATGTTGGCGCGGTGTATCACTTAACAGATGTACAGCAAGTGTTTGCCAATTTCTCACAAGGTTCAAACTTGCCCGATGTGCAACGTATGCTGCGCGATGTGCCGGCAAATTCTGTGATTAATAGCCAAACCATTGACCCAATTAAAGTCAATAACTATGAACTCGGTTGGCGTGTACAAAATGCCGGTGGTTTAAATGCAGGAGTCACGGCTTTTTATAATGACTCAGATAAAAGCCTGAAATTTGGTGCGCCGAATTACACCATTGATGTTATTGATACCGATGAACGTATCTATGGTGTCGAAGCCAATGCCAGTTATGAAGTTCAACCAAATTGGACGGTTGGGGGCACAGTTGCATATACCACGGGCCAATTTAAAAATACCCAAGGTGACTGGCAAGAATTGGATGCCATTCGTGTAGCACCTTTAAAAGGTACAGCATTTTCAGAGTGGCAATTTGATAATGACATGAGCCTACGTGTTCAAGCTTTAGCGATTGGCGGTACAGACAAAGCCCAAAAAGACGCTGTGAAATATGGATCTGCTCCAGCAGCGTCAATTAAAGGCTTTGCAACGATGGACGTGATTGCCAATGCAAAAGTAGGACCGGGTAATGTGGGCTTTGGTGTCTACAACGTGTGGAATACGGATTATAAGTCGGTATACAGTCAGTCGGTTGAAACTGTCTATGGCCCAATTTCTAGCCTAGCGGCTCAAGGTCGCACCTACGGTTTAAGTTATACGGTGAAATACTAATTTAAATCCTGAATCGGGTTTAAAGCACGGTATCGTGACTTACAAAATAGAGGTGGCTTAAGTCACCTCTATTGTTTATAACGTAGCCATTAAAAATGGATAACAAAAATAATGGATCGAAATAATAAACTGTTTATTGCTGCCAGTCTTGCCAATGGTGCAAGTTTCTCGATGATATTGCCGCTGTTGGCGCCATTGGTTCGTGAGTTAAAACTTACTGAGCTACAAGGTGGCGCGATGGTTTCCGTCGGTGCGCTGCTGATGGCTGTCGGTGCCATTTACATTTCAAAAAATCAATCCAAGTTTTCGATTTATCAACTGTTGAGTATCGGTTTTGTGGGCATGGCTGTGACATGGGGGCTATTTACTGCAGTGTTGATGTATGGCCTTTCTGTTCAGATAGGGATGTTGTTGCTGTTTAGTTTACTAATGCTTTCACGTGCAGCCACTGGGGTATTTATGGCGATGCCACAGATTGCCTTGCAAACTTATGTGATGACCCGTTTTAGCAATGAGCAGCAGCGTTCACAAGCAATGTCAAAATTCGGTGCATTAAATAGTGCAGGCGTGATCATTGGTCCATTTCTAACCACCTTGCTGTTAGGCTTTGGTGGAATCATGACGCCGCTTTGGGCAGCAATCATTATTTTAGCGTTGATTTCTGTGGTCTTGGTGTTCAGCTTTGACCGACATACCGAACAGCATAGCGTTGAAAAGCCAGTGACAGAAAAGCATGAGTCACCATCTACGGATTTGAGCATTCAGCAATGCTATCCATGGTTAATGTTGGGATTCAGTCTCTATCTTGCCATCGTGACAGTGAATTTAACGGCAGGGTTTTATATTCAAGACCGCTTTAATATGACTGCTGCAGAGGGTGCAGTGCATTTTGCAGAGTGTTCTCTCGTCGTGGGTATTGCTTTGGTGATTATGCAAACGCTGATTTCTAAGTATTTAAATTGGTCCGTATATCGCTTACTGTGGGTTGGGCTGTTTAGCATGGCAGTAGCCTTGCTGATTTCGGTTTTCACCAATGAATTACGGGTATTTCAAGCCACGTACCTGTTATATGGTATATCGGTAGCATGTTTAATCCCTGCATTTACAACGGGTGCAGCGCAAACGGCGCCCAGTGCGTTACAGACTAAGGTGGCAAGTTGGTGTACAGCCACTCAGGCTTTGAGTTTTGTTGTCGGGCCACTGATTAGTACGGGTTTATACCAGTGGCACAAAGAATTTCCGTATTATTTTTTATTTTTAGTGATGCTTGGTTTAATCGTATTCTTTTTATTTCAAACCAAAACTCAAACCGTGAAGCGAGTAACTGAGTGAAATATGCAGAGACTTGTATACTTACTTCAATAGGTCGGTGTGAAGATAGGCCTATCCTGACAACAGTGGGTTTTGATTACATGATGTTACTTGATCAGCGATTGATTTTACAAAATAGATTTTAAAAGCAAGCTTTTTGATTAAAAAATAACCACAATTGTTTCATTAATTCTCAAAGTACTGAATCAATAGTTTTCTCCGTTATTCTTTTCACATAAAAAATAACGGAGGTTAAATGCTTAAATTTAATAATGATTTGGTTCTGGGCGCCATTTTTGATATGGATGGAACAATGTTTGATACTGAACGTTTACGGTTTCAAACATTGAAACAGGCATCTCTTGAATTGATCGGTGTTGAGTTTTCCGAATCATATCTGATGAATTGTTTGGGGTTAAGTGCACAAAGCGCGCATCGATTGGCCCAAGCTGAATATGATGAAAACATTCCATACGCAGATATTCGCAAACGTGCAGATGAATTAGAGTTGGAGCATGTTCGTCAGTTTGGTGTACCGATCAAAAAAGGCTTGGTTCAAGTATTAGAACGCTTACGTAAGTCAGGACTGAGGATGGCCGTGGCAACATCGAGTCGCCGTGCAATCGCAGAAGAATATCTCATCAATGCCAATGTGTATAAGTTCTTTGATGTCTTAGTCTGTGGCGATGAAGTTGAAAATGGTAAGCCACATCCTGAAATATTTATGCGTGCTGCCGCAAAGCTGAATTTAAATCCTGCTGATTGTTTGATGTTTGAAGACTCGGAAAATGGTGTGACTTCGGCCTTTGAGGCTGGCGGTATTACCGTACTGTTTAAAGATATTAAATCGCCCAATCAAAACATGCTGTCCAAAGCCAAATATTATTATGAATGTATGTATGACTGTTTGACGGAACTTGACCCGTTCACTGCGCATTTAGAGATGCCGCATGTGCAAGAGGCTTTTCCACAAACCCTTAATCAGCTCACTGTTGGTATTCATGGTTTTGGGGCGATTGGTGGTGGTTATTTAGCACAAATTTTGTCGCATTGGGATGGTTATACACGCCCGAAAAAAATTTATGCATCGACTCGTAACCCTTTATATCGTTCTGCGGTCAATGCATTTGGTACCTATTGTATTCGCTATGGTCAATTGTCTTATGACGAACGCATTGAAAACATGGCAGTCATTGATGCTGAAAATATTCAGCAGATGCAAGAGATGTACACAGAGTCAAGTTTGGTTGCCATCTGTTTGCCTGAAAAAGCGATTGCAGAAGAGGCCAAAACCATTGCACAAGGCCTGTATGCACGACATATTGCACATGATGAGAAAGCCATCGAACCTCTAACGATGCTGATCATTTTGAACAAAGTCGGAGCAAAACAATTATTAATGTCACATTTAAAACAGGCTTTAACTGAGCTTGCTGGAGCGGTTGTTGCAGAGAAAATCATGCAACAACACTATTTTTGCGATACCGTGGTCAACCGCATGGTATCTAAGTTAAGTGACCAAAACTTATATCGTCAGCTCCGTATAAAATATAATATCTTCAAACAATTTCAATTAGATGAAGTTGAAGTGAATGCTCAATTAGACTTAGAAGATGCGACGAAATTAAATCCTGATCAGGAACGTCAAGCCACTTTATATGTTGAGGATATGCGCCGAAATTTCCACCCAAGTCATATATTGCAAAGCATGGATTTAATTTTATTTAACGCAGAATCTGACATGCCGATCTATGTAGAAAATAACAGTCCTTTGTTAGAAAAAATGCGTCAAATGATTTTGGTCGATCATATTGAAGATATTCAATTAATTAAAAATCGCTTATGGAATGGCGTACATGCCATGTTGGCTTGGCAATCAGCACTGTTCAATCATCAAACCATAGGTGTGGCACTTGCAGATCATCGGGTTGATCAATTTATGCATGAACTTATTGACGAGGTGCAGGCTGGTTTAGCACGACGCTTACCAAATCGTGCTTTTGATCTAACACGACTGGCAGAAAGCTTTATAAACTCTTGTGAACATGCGTATAAAGATCCATGTGCGCGTGTGGCACGAGATCCTTTACGTAAACTTGCAATTAATGAACGAGTGTTGGGCTCGTTGGCGACCAATGTGAAATATGGACTGGAGACAACGCACCTACAGCAAGGTATTGTCTATGGTTTGATGTATGCCGTGAGTGTTAATCAATGTTCGATGGATCAGGCTATCAACTTTATCCAGTTGCAATTTTCAGAACTGAAAAAGACAAACGAGCTTGAACAACTGGAACGTATTGAACAGATTGAGGCCAATGTAATGATACAGTTGCAGCATTTTTCTGATCAGTTCACAGAGCAGTTTACATCTTGGAAAAACCATGCTGTAACGCAAGATCAGAAAGATACTGCGAAATTTGCCTAAAAATATAATGCTTATCTGTGCGCAATATATATTGAATCAAAATGCTGAGTATGACTCGGCATTTTTTTTCTTAAATAGAGGTCTTAGATGAATGAATTTCAGTTCTAACTGAATATTACTAAATCAAAATTGGGTAAAGTCTGTTTTGATTCATGCTTTAATAAAGCAGATTGAATTTAAAGTGATTTATCTGTGTTTCTAAAACCTTCAACGCAAGTCGTACCGACGCTCAATCAGGATTATCCCGATTGGCATCAAGGTCGTCAGCACTATGCTTTGTGGTATCTAGAAATACAGGATCCTAAATTATTGGAATATCTCACAGCACTTCGAGCGCAGTTTTCAGATCTTTTATACACACCGAATACGCGCCAATTTCATATCACCGTGTTTATTTGTGGTTTTTTTCAAGAGCTGAATAAAACCCAATTAATCGATCATTCTGAACAACGATGGAATGATAATTTCTCAGCAGATGAATTGGCACTGCACCAACAACAACTTCGACAGTTATCGCTATCTAATATTCGGTTACGTACAGGTCAGATCAATAGCTTTCAAAGCGCGTTGTTTATTGAAATTGTGGATTTAGAGCGTAAGTTTGATCATCTACGTCAAGCTTTCAATGTAAGCTCGAATGAAATTGCACCGATCGAATATTGTCCGCATATTACATTGGGCTTGTATAAACAGGCATGGAATAGCGATGATATTTTTGAAAGAATCCAACAAGTTGAACAGCACAGCTTTGATTTTGAAAGCAAGCAACTGACTTTTGGTCATTATCAGGCTCAAGTATTACAAGGGGCATTGAGTGCTTATTATCAACATCAGTTCAGACAAAATATAGAGATGGCACAATCATGATTCATTTTATTTTGGGTGGGGCACGTTCAGGTAAGAGCCGACTTGCAGAACAAAAAGCCAAAGAAAGTGCTCAAGCCGTCATCTATGTGGCTACAGCACAAGCCTATGATGAGGAAATGCAGGAGCGAATTCAGCATCATCAAGCCGACCGTCCTGAGCATTGGGGCCTGATTGAAGAACCTTTGTATTTAGCCGACTGCTTATTTGAAATAGACCAAGCGCATCAAACCATTCTTATCGATTGTTTAACGCTGTGGATGAGTAATTTATTGCTGCATGAACAAGCAGACTTTCAACAGCATCAATGCCAAAAATTACTTAAGGTGCTGCCAACATTAAAGTCAGACATTATTTTAGTCAGTAACGAAACTGGACTGGGCGTTGTTCCCATGGGGCAAATCAGTCGAAAATTCGTCGATGAATCTGGGCGCTTACATCAACAAATTGGTCAAATTGCTGACCATGTGGTGTTTTGTGTTGCAGGTTTTCCAATGATCTTAAAAGGAGATAAAGCATGAACTGGTGGCAAGAACCCTGTCAAAATCCGAGTATCGAAGCTAAGCAACAGGCGGTAAATCACCAGTTACAGCTAACTAAACCTACGGGCTCGCTTTCAGAACTTGAAAATGTAGCGGTGCAACTTGCATCATTACAAAACACGGATCAGCCTAATATCGATTTCCCATGGATTACCATCTTTGCAGGTGATCATGGCGTGATGGAAGAAAATATTTCGGCCTACCCACAAGCTGTCACACGCCAAATGCTACAAAACTTCACGACCGGTGGTGCATGTATTAGTGTCATTGCACGTGAGTATCAAGCCAAACTACAAGTGATTGACTGTGGTTCGGTAGGTGAAGCTTATGAATATGCAGGGGTAGAGCGCTACTGTATTGCAGCGGGTACAGCAAATTTTGCTAAAACTGTTGCGATGAGCGAATCACAATGTATTGAAGCGATGAATCTTGGCCGTAAAAGTGTTGAAGATGCTATCGCTGCAGGTGCGTCAATTTATGTCGCAGGGGAAATGGGCATTGGCAATACCTGTTCTGCTTCTGCTGTTGCATGTTTTTTATTTAATGAGCCGGCCGAAAAATTAACAGGTGTTGGTACAGGTATTCGTGCTGAACAATTGGCACATAAGAAACACGTGATTGATCAGGCCTTGGCTTTACATCACGACTATGTTGGCCAAGATGTCTTTAAAGCCCTATGTGCTGTTGGTGGCTTAGAAATTGCCGCGATGGTTGGAGCATACATTCGCTGTGCGCAATTGGGACTAGCAATGGTCGTGGATGGATTTATTAGTACGGTTTCTGCCTTGGTCGCTGTTCGTTTAAATCCTGCTGTACGTGAATGGATGCTTTTTGGTCATCAATCGGCTGAATATGGGCACCAACGTTTACTTCAAGCCCTTGAAGCTGATCCACTTTTGAAGTTGAATTTACGTTTAGGTGAAGGCAGCGGTGCCGGTGCGGCATTGGGTTTAATTCGTTTGGCATGTCGTTTACATAACAACATGGCGACTTTTGCACAAGCTGCTGTGATTGGTGAAAAAGTTTAAATGGAACATTTCCGTTTAGATATATTGCGTCATGGTGAGACTGAACTAAGCCATACCTTACGTGGCTCTACAGATGATGCTTTGACGCAAAAAGGTTGGCAGCAGATGCAGCAGACCATAGATGATGTATTGAACGTCATACATACACACGGTTTAGCGAGCTGGGATGTCATCATCACTTCTGACTTACAGCGCTGCCGTTTATTTGCTTTAGATTTGTCTCAACAACTTAAATGTCCAATGTTTGAAAATGCGAAGTTTCAAGAAATGCATTTTGGCGACTGGGAAGCGGTATCAACCAAGCATATCTATGAAAACACTCCAGAGTTACTCGCACAGTTTTGGCAAAGTCCCAGCACATTTACGCCACCGAATGCAGAAAGTCTTCAGCAATTTCAACATCGGATATTAAGCGGTCTAGATGAGTTAGTCTTGCAGGCTCAACAGCATCATTGGCACCGCGTTTTATTGGTTTCCCATGGCGGCGTGATTAAATTATTGAAATGTATGGCACAGCAAAGTCACTTAGATGATTTATTAAAAATGACTGCCGAATTGGGACAATTAAATTCATTCATTGTGCAAAATCGTACAAATATTCGTCTTTTGGAGCAAAGTGAATGACACCTTTTTGGATTGCTCTACAGTTTCTCACGACTTTCCCTATTCAACTTAAAGCGATGCCATCGAAACAGCAAAATGGACAGTCTTTACTGTTTTATCCTGCGGTGGGATTGCTGATCGGTGGCATTCTCGCCTTGCTTGCTTTTATATTTCACAGCCTGCCGATTATCTTACTCAGCAGTATTTTGCTGGTAGTTTGGATTTGGCTCACAGGTGGATTACATCTAGATGGTTTAGCTGATACGGCAGATGCGTGGATCGGTGGCTTTGGTGATGCCGAGCGTACACTAAAAATCATGAAAGACCCTGCATGTGGGCCGATTGGTGTTTTGAGCCTCGTCGTGATTTGCTTACTCAAATGGTCGGCGCTTTATGTTTTGCTACAACAGCAAATGTATTTGGCATTAATTGTATTTCCAGTATTGGGTCGTTTAGCCCCTTTATTTTTGTTTTTAACAACTCAATATGTCCGTGCAAAAGGCTTAGGCTCATCGATAGCAGCAACTATTCCACGAAAGTCGGCATACATGATATTTACACTCTGCCTAAGTGCATGTTTGTATTTTAGCTGGACTGGAGTGGTCAGTATTCTTACATTTATTTGTACTTTATTGTATTTACGATGGAAATTTATTCAGCGTATAGGTGGTGTGACAGGAGATACAATTGGTGCCGCGATTGAAATCACAGAAGTGTCGAGTCTTTTAACGTTTGTCATAGCAATACATTATTTAGCTGTATAGTTTTACAGATGAAACAGTTTAAATCATCATTTAAAAAGCCCAGAGACTGCACTGGGCTTTTTATTTATCCCAATAGATAAATGACTAAATGAATAAGCGATGGCCCAAGCAATACCATAAATACTCCAGCAAGTACCATGCTCAAGCAGGCTGCAACACCTTCTTCTTTATGACGTGATAATGCT
Organism: Acinetobacter sp. YH12219; assembly: GCF_013417875.1. Classification (NCBI taxonomy): domain Bacteria; kingdom Pseudomonadati; phylum Pseudomonadota; class Gammaproteobacteria; order Moraxellales; family Moraxellaceae; genus Acinetobacter; species Acinetobacter sp. YH12219. Next base: position 10,457 of record NZ_VPDC01000021.1, on the reverse strand, counting down.
TTACTTGTACCAAATCCGTGTGCAGCATTGCCAAGAGCCGCACCTTGTGCAAAGCGTGAATGCAATTTAAGCCCAGCCAAAACTAGGTCAGCCATAGCCACGCCGGCAATCCCAGTAATCATGGTAAATAGAATCACCAATTCTACTGAACCTCCAATATTCGAGGTAAGTTCCATGGCAAAGGGCGTAGAAATGGAACGTGCCATTAAGCTATAAGACGTTTCTTGGTCAAACTGAAACAACTGTGCCAAATAAAAAGCACTAATAATCCCAGCTAACATGCCAATCACGATGCCTAAACTAATGCTCAGCGCATGCTGACGGATAATTTGTCGATATTCATAGATGGGAATAGCAAAGGCCACAGTGGCAGGGCCGAGCATCCATACAATCCATTGGCTTTCTTGCATATAGGTGTCATATGAAATATGAAAGCAAAGCATGAGTATAATCAGCACAAACGGGACGAATAGCGCAGGGGAAAGAACCATATACGGTAACTTACGATGTAGCTTTTTCGCCAAAATATAACCGATTAGGGTCAGGACGAAAAACAATACAGAGATGCTGTTCAACCCAAAATCGTTCATAAGGTTTTTCCTGCTGTGTTGACATCATGATCTGTCGCAGTTTGGTGTTTAGCTTTAAGTTTTGCCTCGAGTTTAAAGCCCCAATAAACCGTAAATGCTGTAAACACCATGACACAGACAGTACCCAGTACCACGGCTAAAATTAACTGCCAGCCAGAGCTGAGTAATAAATCTTGATATTTAATTAACCCAACCACACAGGGGATAAAGAATAAAACCAGTTCAGCCAAAATAAAATCTGAGCCTTGTTTGACCCATTGCATTTTAAATAAACCACTCAATAATGCGGCTAATAGCAGCAATAAACCAATTACGCCAGCAGAGATCGGCAAGTTAAACCAAGATTGAATGCAAGATCCAATCCACCAGATCAATATCAATAAACTTAGCTGCGCTAAGGTCTTGAGAAACTGGGTAAATTTGGAAGAAGATTGTGGAAGCGTATCCATGAGACAACAGCAGAATAGGAGATGACGCTATTTTAAAAGTGCATACCCTGTATAATTATGAATAATTAATTATTAATTATGCCTATATGGAATAATAATGGACATTAAAAGCCTAAAAGTCTTTGTGACCATCGTACAAAAACAGAGTTTTAGTCATGCAGCAGAAGCGCTTTTTGTCACTCAGCCGACCATTAGTAAATTAATTCGTCAGTTAGAAGACGAGATCGGAGTGCCTTTATTTCATAAAGGAGAAGCAGGTCGAAAAAGGGAAGCACAGCTCACCTATATGGGAGAGCAGATTTATCAGCATGCTTTAGTGATTTTGAATGAACAACAACGGATGCTTGATACTGTCACCCAAGTTCGCGCCTTAAAACAAGGTAAATTGACCCTAGGTTTACCGCCATTGGCATCGGTGCTGTTTAGTCAGTTAATTGCATTGTTTCATCGAAAATATCCGAATATTGAATTGAGCTTTTTTGAGGTTGGGGCGACGGGTATTGAAAGTGCCATTTTAAAAAAACAGGTCGATGTCGGAATTATTTTGGGGCACTTGAAACCGGTATTAAGCGGTATACCAGTCATGGAATCACCTTTGTGCTTATTATCCAAAAAAAACTCACAATGGCGAAAGCGAAAAACCGTTTCGTTGATTGAATTAAAAGAAGAGTCATTTTTATTGTATGACGATACCTTCACACTCAATGACATCATCATACAGGCGGCAAATTACGTCGGATTTGAGCCCAATGTGGTATGTAAAAGCAGCCAGTGGGACTTCATCGCCAAAATGGTGGATTCAAATGTTGGGATTGCACTCCTGCCTAAAATTTATTGTGAACAACTTGATGCGGTAAAATACCATGTGGCTGAATTAGAAAATCCGAACTTAGACTGGAAACTCAGCATGGCCTGGAATACCACTGTTGCCATGAGTCCCGCAACGCGTGCATGGCTAGAAATCATTGAAGACAATAAAGACAAAATACATTTTTAGTTCATTCACAGATCAAGTCGATGAAATAAAAGATTGGAAATGGAGGTGGATTTACGATTTGTACATCAAAGATTATTGAAAAGGATTTTGCAAAATCAACATGCATGAATTAAATTGGGTGTTGGTCGTTATTTTTGATGGTTCATAAAATGAAATGGGATGATATTGGTCAACAACCGTGTTCAATCGCTCGTGCGCTTTCTGTGCTAGGGGACCGTTGGACCATGTTGATTATCCGTAATGCATTTATGGGCATCCGACGTTTTGATGATTTTCAACAAAATTTGGGTGTGACTCGACATGTGTTATCTGACCGCCTAAAGCGTTTGGTCGAAGAAGGTATTTTGACCAAAGTTGCTTATGTCGAGCGTCAGGAACGTTTTGAATATCGACTGACTCAAAAAGGCTTAGACTTGTATCCAATTCTTCTAGCCATGACGCATTGGGCCGATCAATATATGGATCAGGGCTTGGGATCACCTGTTGAATATGTCCATCAGACATGTGGTGAAAAGTTTAAACCCGTTTTAGTGTGTTCATGTTGTGCAGAACCGATCCAAGCCAAACAGGTCAAACCAGTTTTTACCCAAGCCTATTACATCGCTCTCAATCAATTAAAACCTGCCTAAGCTGTTTTATGGCTTTCTTCAAGATCCTGATTTGCATCCATATAGCCAAAATAGCCTAAGCAGTATTTAGATTACTTTAAAATTACAAACAATTTGCAGGTTTAGGAATTCCCGCTAAACGACTTAAATGTCGAGCGACCAAGCCCGTATTAAATTTGTCTTGTAATACTGCATTATTAATATCTGCACTCACGGTTTTCATTAAAAATTTAATGAGTGGGCGAGTTGCCGGCGAGTGACCAAACTGTTGATAAAACTGTCGCACAGCTTGTAAAACTTCAAAATGCCAAGGGCTTAACTCAAGTTCTAAACTTTTAGCCAGTTCTTGGGCAACAGCTTCATTCCAAATAGTGTAATCCACCAAATGGCCATCTTGGTCTAATTCAAGATTCATATTCGTTCCAAAAGAGAAGATTGTAGAAATGGATCGCTTTCACTCAAATTATTTGAGTGAAATACATCTTTTAAATCTGAGGCATAGATCAGCAAAAGCGGCATAGTCGATCACTTTCATATGACTATAATTCATACTTTTACCTAAAATTTCAGCATCATTTTCAAGTACATAACATGTGCCAAATTGCTGAATTTGTTCATCTGCAATATGTAAGACTGCTTCACCCATCAGGATGATTGCATCTTCAGGGTTGATTAAACTGGCTAACTGCTGGATGTGCTGTAGGGTATTGGCATAGCTGGCTTGGACTAAATACAGCGTAGAATTTGACATCATCATTCCTCTTTTACCAATACAACACATGATCAAATTGTTGAATTAATTCAGTATTGAATTGAACAAACTCAAGTTCTTGTTCACTATTGATCACAAATGGATGCTGTGAATTTTTTTGTTCAATATAAATCGGGGTGAGATCATAAAACTCAAAGCTATCAACCATGTTGGATGCGAGTTTAAATGCATGCTTGAGTTGACTAAACTCTTGTTCGGCTTGAAGTAGGCTCAGCGCAGCATCTTTGAGCAACACTTTAACGTCACAACCGAAGGTTGCAAGCACCATGGTCGCAGAAAGACTTTCATGTACTTGTAAGCTTGCAAGATTTGCATGGGTTAAAACAACCAGTACAGATTTCACGTAATTTTCCTTTTCAATGCTACAAATGCGCGGCAATCAAAATACTTAGAATTGCAATAAACGGTCAGCAGCTTGTACGGCATCGGCAAGTTCACCTAAGCCCACAAGTTCAAATTGCTCAGCTAGATTATGTTGCTGAATATTGTGACGGTGTGCATTTTCCTGATCTGTGATCCCACGTGCGAGAGCTGCACTTACACAAACAGGTAAACGAATGCCGAGTTTTTGCCATTCACTGCTGAGTTTGCGTTGATCATCTGGCACCCATTGCAGAGCATTTGCGACATTTACAGCATCTTGATAGAAAAAAACCCGAAAGTTTTCGCCTTTCTGCTTCAGCGCTTGGGCAAGACCCAAAGCATGCCAAGCCAATATCGAAGTGGGTGAGGAGGTAATTAGTAATAGAGTACTCATCGAAATTCACTAAATGAATAAACGGTCTAGATCGACAGTTTGTTCTGAGTTCAGAAGAAAAAGCTAGTATACAATGATTTACTCAATGATCTGAATATTTGCACAGTTTTGCTTATTTAGGCGGCGAAGTCATTGCCAATTTTTCTTCAAATATAACTTTGGGTTTATTTTGGATTCAGCCTCAAGCCGTCAGTTTTTCATAAATAAACTGTGCGGTTACATACTGAAAAATCTTTATATGAATAAAACGCAATTTTTGATTTTGCAGAGTGCTATGATCTTTTCATTTTTTAAACCATCTCATGAATATAGAGAAATTTAACTTAAGTTTATTTAATTCAATCAATGCTTCGGACAATGCTTTAGATTTCACCATTTCTTTCGCTATATTTATAGCCAATGATCTATTTTATATCGTGATTCTTTTGATGTTTTTGGCTTGGTTTAAAGGCAGTTTTGACACCAAAAAACAAATCGTTAAAGCCACTGTATTTACTATCGTCGCATTTCTAATCAGCCAAGTGATTTCAAGTTTCTTTTACTATCCTAGACCCTTTGTCTTGGACGTTGGACGCACGATTATAGAACATTCACCGAATGGATCATTCCCGAGTGATCACATGCTGTTTTTTAGTACGATTGCATTTTCTTATATTTTTTCAAAGCAAAAAGCTGTCGGCTATGTATTTCTAGCTTTCGCTTTTCTTGTGGCGTGGTCGAGAGTCTATTTAGGTGTGCATTATCCAATGGATATGGCGGGAGCGCTGATCATTGCGGTTTTACTGAATTTTGTTGGACTGTCTTTATGGCGAAAATATGGGTCTTATTTGGTGAGCATGATCTTAAAAGTTTACGAGTTCCTATTCTCAGCCATGATTAAAAAAGGCTATATCCGCTAAATTAAGTTTGCTAGATATTTGCGATTTCAAACTTTTGCTGCTGTTACAGTTACATTGCCAACATCCTGCCAGATGAATATTTCTGATGATTCATCTGGCTTTCACATCCTGCTTCTCGACCTCAAAAATAGTCAGACTGCTCAATTCAATTTGCTCATTCGATAAGATCATTTCTAATATTTTGTTGCTGTGTAATATGTTTGCAGTGCGACTATTTTTAATATCTTCTTCTAAACGCGTTCACTCAAATGCCACGAATAATTGTGATGTCTTCAAATTGGATCGCTAGCGAGGTCATTTGTCGTAAATCAAATACAGTTAATATCCATAACTGCAACACAGTCAAAATTCTAAAGCAGTAAGATAAAACTAGAATGCTCTTGCAGATTGTTCGGCTCATGAAAAATGCTGAGGCGAAGTTTCAAAATTTAGATCTGTAGATAAGTTGGTGACGACACCAAGATGATGCCAAAGATTTGTAAAAGCTTGATAACTATAAGGAGTATCTAAACAATGATTTTAGTGACTGGTGGTTTAGGCTTTATAGGCTCACATATAGCCTTGAGTTTAATGGCTCAAGGTCAAGAAGTCATTATTGTGGATAATTTATCCAATGCAAATTTACAAACACTTGAACGACTAGAATTTATTTCAGGCATGTATGTACCTTTTGTCAAACTCGATATTCGAAATACTCCCGCACTCAATAAAGTATTTGAACAATATACCGTCGATGCTGTCATTCATACGGCAGGCTTTAAGTCATTGGAAGAATCCGTCCTTAAACCACTTGAATACTATAATGATAATGTCAGCTGTATCATGAGTTTGCTGCGTGCCATGCAGCGAACAGGTGTACGAACACTGATCCATTTATCAAGTTTGGCGGTATATGGTCAGTCTTCGGCAGAATTAACAGAAGACACAGAAATCAATTTTACCTATCCAAATCCCTATGTGAAATCTCAACAAATGGTGGAAGAAATTATACGGGATACGGCACGTACCGATAATGAGTGGAAAATTGCGATTTTGCGTTTAGGAAACGTCGCAGGTGCTTTCGAACATGCAGTTTTAGGTGAGTTTGTTGCGCCATTGCCAAAAAATATCGTGCCACTTGCGATGCAAGTCGGTGCTTTACAACGAGATTTTATTGAACTTCGCAAACAAGCCAAAACTGAAGATGGTACTGTGGAACGGAGTTTCTTGCATGTACTCGACTGTTGTAAGGCGGTGTGGCAATGTTTGCAATGGTTGTCGCAGCAACAATTTACTTGCGAGGCCTTTAATATTTCAGGTGAATTGGTTTCGATACAGCAACTGTTGGATACGCTTTCAGAAGTGACACAGGCGGAGATTAAGACGGTCGATTCTAGTTTTTACCCAAGCCATGAATATGACCAGCTTGGGGCAAGTACACAGAAAGCGAAAAGTACTTTTGATTGGCAGCCTGAACAAGATTTAAAGAAAATGCTAGAAGATGAATGGCGTTTCTATCAACAAACATTAAGAGGGAATTAACTCGTCTTGTTTTCGGTAAGTTTAATCATCGTGCATGATTTTCTTTATAAAATCACGATAAAGATTATCAAATAAACCGCTCATAATTGATAATGGTTATTATTTACAAATCTAAGCAAGTTACCTAAACTGTATTTATCAGCAGAGTTTGATTCTGCACAGACGTTCAAGTTTTATAAATAAGGATATGAGGTCATTTATGCAAACACGTATTGAACATGACACAATGGGTGATGTTGAAGTACCTAGCGATGCGATGTGGGGTGCACAAACACAGCGTAGTTTGCAAAACTTTAAAATTGGTGGTGAACGTTTACCGCGTCCAATGATTCGTGCAATGGGACTCGTCAAAAAATCAGCAGCGATTACCAACGCAGCTTTGGGTCAAATCCCTCAGGAACTTTCTGGATATATCGTCAATGCAGCCGAAGAAGTGATCTCCGGTCAATGGGATGTACAATTTCCACTGGTAGTTTGGCAAACTGGTTCAGGCACGCAAAGTAACATGAACTGTAATGAGGTCATTGCCAATATTGCCAATCAAAAACTGGGTAATCCATTGGGTTCACAAAAACCTGTGCATCCTAATGATCATGTCAATCGTGCTCAATCGACCAATGATTCGTTCCCAACCGCAATCCATGTGGCTGCAAGTCTACAAATCAATGAGCTTTTAATTCCTGCAGTAACGAAACTGCGTAATACCTTAGAAGCTAAATCTAACGATTTTAAAGATATTGTTAAAATTGGCCGTACACATTTACAGGACGCAACGCCTTTAACATTAGGCCAAGAGTTTAGCGGCTATGTTTCACAGCTCGATCATGGATTGAAGCGTTTAAATCAAGCTTTAGAAGGGCTGTATGAATTACCACTAGGCGGTACAGCGGTGGGTACAGGTTTGAATGCACATCCTGAATATGCTGTAAAAGCAGCAGCAGAACTTGCGAAGCAAACGGGTCTGCCATTTGTAACTGCGCCCAATAAATTTGAAGCACTTGCAGGACGTGATGCAGCTGTATTTGCGTCGGGTGCTTTAAAAACACTTGCTGCAAGTTTAAATAAAATCGCCAATGACGTGCGCTGGTTAGCCAGTGGTCCACGCTGTGGTTTTGGTGAGCTACGCATTCCAGAAAATGAACCAGGCTCAAGCATCATGCCAGGTAAGGTCAATCCAACTCAAAGTGAAGCCATGACGATGGTGGTTGCTCAAGTACTTGGAAATGACACAACCATTAATGTTGCCGGTGCATCAGGTAACTTTGAATTAAACGTGTTTATGCCTGTTATTGCCTTTAACTTATTGCAATCTATTCAACTCCTTGGCGATGCATGTAATAGCTTCAATGACCACTGCGCAGTCGGAATTGAGCTAAACCGTGAAAAAATCGATCATTTCTTACATGATTCATTAATGTTAGTTACGGCACTCAACCCTGTGATTGGTTATGAAAATGCTGCGAAAGTTGCTAAAACTGCATATAAAGAAGGTAAAACTCTAAAACAAGTTGCGGTAGAACTCGGTTTAGTCACTGCAGAGCAATTTGATGAAGTGGTTCGTCCTGAGCAAATGGTTTCACCAAATACCAAATAAATTGTTTTGAGATCATTCATCTAGAGTGTTGGAAAATAATTAGAGAGGCTGATTCATATTCAGCCTCTCTTTTTATTGGATATATGATTGAATTATTTTTCAACTAGTTATTGCCTAACACAGATTCTTTGGATTCATATTCATCTTGAAATGTATGTATAGAAACCAGACGATTTATTAAAAATAGGGGAACGAACAAAATGAAGAAAGGCCTGATGATGAAGCGAGTAATTCATTGGATTGGGCTTTGAATTCATTGGCACACTTGTTAAAATGCCTTTCTTTTTCTGTTTTCGTTGCTATTTGACATTTGTTTGAATAAATATTTGCAAGACAGTGTTTTATTTAAGGATTTCCCCCAATGCTCACCATCTATTTGACAGATGTCCAAAAGAACGTTCAATTTAAAGACTATCCGGGCGAGCATCCTGTTAAATTTGTATTGAATTTTAAAAAGATTTTCCCAAGTGTTATGGAGCTTTTGCTACCAGTTTTGCCTGAGAATGAAAATCTAGAAGAAATGAGCTGGGAATCAACAACGACAGATTTTGAAAAATTTAAATTACTACTCAGTGGGTGGGGCGTAATTGAGCTACGTTTGAATGCTATTGCCCAATATAAAGACCGTGCTTATGCAGATAACTTGGTAAAAAAAGCACAGCAAAAACGTAAAGAATATAAAAAAGCACAGTCAAAATTACAAACCGTTGAACTTGATTATTTATTCATGCACGAAGTTCATGGTTTGATTGATGCAGAGTTGGTCGAGCTAGGTGAAAAATTCTATCTACCGACTTTACGTGAGCTTTGGAAAAACCAAGTGTCAGCGAATGTATTAGAAGCAAAATTCTAAACTGCACACAGTTTTAGTCGAAAAATCCTCCGCTTAGGAGGATTTTTTATATGCACAGCAGAACTTCAGATTTACTGCGGCAAGTGACTGTTTCATAGTGACCCATCAAGCAAGTGAAGCATTGATCCTAAACAATATCGTGAACGGTCATCCCTTCTAAATACTTAAAATATTTCTGCTTAAAGGCTTTTAGACTTAACCAGTCATTTGTAGAAGGTCGTCTAATTCGATGGTAGTAAACTTTGAGAATAATACAGCATCGGTTTCTTTTCTAGTAGTAAACACTACCGTGAATCACATGGTCTTTTAATGTGGGAGACAAGCTTCGCTTACTGCATTATCCCATGAGCAGCATACTGTGTAAGGTCGCGACGGTTGTATACTAGAATACCGTTATTCATCAATAAATAGCCCCTACAATCATGATTACAGTACTTCGAGTCTGTGAAGTATTGCTTTGCAAGGAAATGTACCATGCACCTGTTTGGATAACCTTGATGAGCTACTGCTTAATTAAATGCATTACACGCATATCAATTGATGGTCTGATTTTACTTGACCATTACAATGGCTAGTTTGCCAACAGACAGTACAACGACTAAATAAACTTAGCATCCACATAAATACAACCCATCTTGCTTGGTACTGATATAAGTAATATCCGTTGTATGCTTATATTTGCGTGCAACTTTATTCAGTAAACTTAGCTTTTTAAATATTCTTAGATTCTACAGACAGAACATTCATTCATACGATAATCAAGATCATGTATGTCATGGACATGATTGTGCGCCTAAATGAGTATGATGCTGCCAATGGATAGCTTTCAAATCATCATACATAAATAAATCTAACATTTTTCATGCATAGAAGCGTGAAGTGCTGACACCTAGATATTTGCAGGCAGAAGAGACTGCAGTGATTATTTTTAACTGATCGGTGATAGATTTAAGTAAGTACATCGTTGCTTTGAATACTTTCTTAGCTTTACGAGTATAGGGCTATGCTGGCAGCATGTCGAAAGACACAGCAAACTATTAGCGAAAGAGTCTCTCAAAGATGCTAAAACTTGAAAATCATAAATGCGGACATTAAAAAGCCCCATGGTTAGGGGCTAGTCGTATCACTCGCGTGATACTCATATAAGGCTCATCTCATACTGCATGTATTAAAACATAAAATCGAAAAAATTGCTGAGCAAATTAGGCGGGTAAAACTAGGTTATTTTAGAAAAAAGCGATCGCTATACTTTGCCCTGAACATTTGTTCATTTCACTATAACCATAAAGAACTAGGGTGTGTTGACATTTACAGCCGATAAATTGAGCTAAAGAGGCAACCATATAAATATACAAGCTAAAGCAACAGCGCTTTGATAGTTACGTTTTAGCTTATCGTATCTTGTGGCAATTCCTCT